>JBKHDP010000020.1:0-24036 GCA_046541255.1 Paracoccaceae bacterium
GACCCCTCCGTCGTCGACGACCTCGTCAAGAACCGAATGAACAAGGGATGAGGCGATGATGGACGGAACCAGGGCCCCCGCAGATTGCCCCGTGCTGATCCTGCTCGGCCCCCCGGGCGCGGGCAAGGGCACCCAGGCGCGCCGGCTCCAGGCCGCCTTCGGGCTGGTGCAGCTCTCCACCGGCGACCTGCTGCGCGCCGCCGTGGCCGAGGGCACTGAGGCCGGTCGGCGCGCAAGCGCAGTGATGGAGGCGGGCGGGCTGGTCAGCGACGGGATCGTGATCGCCATCCTGCGCGACCGGCTGGACGATCCCGACTGCCACCGGGGCGTGATCCTCGACGGCTTCCCGCGCACCGAGGCGCAGGCCAAGGCGCTGGGCGCGCTGCTGGCCGATCGCGGCCAGCGCCTGGGCGCCGCGATCAGCCTGGAGGTGGACGACGCCGCGATGGTCGATCGCATCTCCGGCCGCTTCGCCTGCGCCGCCTGCGGCGAGGGCTATCACGACATCCACAAGCGCCCGGCGCAGGACGGCATCTGCGACGCCTGCGGCGGCACGGAGATGACCCGCCGCGCCGACGACAAGGCCGAAACAGTGGCCGCGCGGCTGGAGGCCTACCATGCGCAGACCGCCCCGCTGATCGCCCATTACGAGAGCGAGGGGCGGCTGGCACGCGTGGACGCGATGGGCGCGATCGATGAGGTCGCAACCCAGCTCGCCGCGATCGTGCGGCGCGCCACGGCCTGAAACAACGTCGTCGCCGGAGACCGGCGGCGGCGACCGACAAAGACAACAGGAGGAGGACCCGCGACATGGCGGAAAGAACGACCCACGGCACATCCGTGGACACCGAGGGACGGACCTACTGGAAGGCCAACCTTCGCATCATCCTGATAAGCCTGGTGATCTGGGCCCTGGTATCCTTCGGATTCGGGATCGTCCTGCGGCCGCTGCTGTCGGGCATCAAGGTCGGCGGGAGCGACCTTGGCTTCTGGTTCGCGCAACAGGGCTCGATCCTCGTCTTCCTGGCACTGATCTTCTTCTATGCCTGGCGGATGAACCGGCTCGATCGCGAATTCGGCGTGGACGAGGAGTGAGCCCAGATGGACCAGTTCGTCATCAACCTGATCTTCGTGGGCGCCTCCTTCGCGCTCTATATCGGCATCGCGATCTGGGCCCGCGCCGGGTCCACATCCGAATTCTACGCCGCGGGACGCGGCATCCATCCCGTGACCAACGGCATGGCCACGGCGGCCGACTGGATGTCGGCGGCCTCGTTCATCTCGATGGCGGGCCTCATCGCCTTCACCGGCTATGACAATTCCACCTACCTGATGGGATGGACCGGCGGTTACGTGCTGCTGGCCCTGCTTCTCGCGCCCTATCTGCGCAAGTTCGGCAAATACACCGTGTCGGAGTTCATCGGCGACCGGTTCTACAGCCCGACCGCGCGCATGGTGGCGGTGATCAGCCTGCTGGTGGCGTCCATCACCTATGTGATCGGCCAGATGACCGGCGTGGGCGTGGCCTTCGGCCGCTTCCTCGAAGTGTCCAACACCGCCGGTCTGCTGATCGGCGCCGTGGTCGTCTTTGCCTATGCGGTGTTCGGCGGCATGAAGGGCGTGACCTACACCCAGGTGGCGCAATACGTGGTGCTGATCACCGCCTACACGATCCCCGCGGTCTTCATCTCGCTGCAACTGACCGGCAACCCGGTCCCGGGCCTGGGCCTGTTCGGCGAGCATCAGCCTTCGGGCGAGCCGCTGCTCACCAAGCTCGACCAGATCGTGACGGAACTGGGCTTCAAGGCCTACACCATGCATCACGGCGACACGTTCAACATGGTGCTCTTCACCCTGTCGCTGATGATCGGCACCGCCGGCCTGCCGCATGTGATCATGCGCTTCTTCACCGTGCCCCGCGTGGCCGATGCGCGCTGGTCCGCCGGCTGGGCGCTGGTGTTCATCTCCCTGCTCTACCTCACGGCCCCGGCCGTGGGCGCCATGGCCCGGCTGAACATCACCGAGCAGTTCTGGCCCAACGGCGCCAATTCCGAACCGGTTTCGGTGGAGACGATCCAGAACGATCCGGCATATGACTGGATGCTCACCTGGGAGAAGACCGGCCTGCTGAACTGGGAGGACAAGAACGGGGATGGGCGGATCGCCTATTTCAACGACGACGACCCCGAGGCGGCGGCCGCGGCGGAAGAGGCCGGCTGGGGCTCGGAGAACGAGCTGACCAACTTCAACAACGACATCCTGGTGCTGGCCAACCCGGAAATCGCCAACCTGCCGAGTTGGGTCATCGGCCTGATCGCGGCGGGCGGGCTTGCCGCGGCGCTGTCCACGGCTGCGGGACTGCTCTTGGCGATCTCCTCGGCGGTCAGTCACGACCTGCTCAAGGGGCAGTTCATGCCGGGCATGTCCGAGAAGGCGGAGCTGCTCTCGGCCCGGATCGCCATGGCCGCGGCCATCGTGGTGGCGACCTGGCTCGGGCTCAACCCGCCAGGCTTCGCGGCGCAGACCGTGGCGCTGGCCTTCGGTCTGGCGGCGGCCTCGATCTTCCCGGCGCTGATGATGGGCATCTTCTCGAAGGTGAACAACAAGGGCGCCGTGGCGGGGATGCTGGCCGGTCTGATCGTGACGGTGGTCTATATCTTCCTGCACAAGGGCTGGTTCTTCGTTCCCGAAACCAACAGCTTCACCGATGACGATCCGCTTCTGGGCTCGATCAAGTCCACGAGCTTCGGTGCGGTCGGGGCGGCGGTGAACTTCGCGGTGGCCTTCGCGGTCTCCTCGATGACAAAGCCGGTCCCGCGCGAGATCGAGGAACTGGTCGAAAGCGTGCGTGTGCCCCGCGGCGCAGGCGCGGCCCAGGACCACTGACGAGACCGGGACGGGCCGCATCATCCCCCGACACGTTCGGCGGCCCGTTCCAGCCCGGCCCGTGCGCATCCGCGCGCGGGCCGACCTTCATTCCGTCCCCCGAAAGGCCCGCCGATGACCCGGTCCGTTGACGAGATCCGCGACTTCCTGGCCACCCTTCACCCGTGGGACACGCTGCGGCGTGCCGAGCTGGAAACCATCGCGGGCCAGGTCAAGCAGAGCGACCTGGCCGAGGGCGAGGAAGTCTATGCATTGGGTGCGCCCTTGCCGGGGCTCTTCATCCTGCAATCCGGCGAGGTCGAGGTGCGCGACGAGAACGGCGCGCCGGTCTCGCTGCTGGGGCCACGCAACTCCTTCGGCGAACGCGGCCTGCTGCGCGACGGCCGCGCCGTCACCGAGGCCCGTGCGACCGCCGCCACACGGCTGCTGATCCTGCCGGTCGAGGCGTTCCGGGCGGCGATGGCGGCGCATGACCCGGTGCGGCGCTTCTTCGACCGGTCGCGCGGTCCGCGGCCACGCGGCCAGGATCTGGCCACCAGCCGGGTCGAGACGCTCATGGCCGCCCCGCCCGTTACCTGCAGCCCCGACATCACGGTGCAGGATGCCGCGCGGCTGATGCGCGAAAGGCGGATTTCCTGCCTCTGCGTGACCGAGGACGAGACGCTCACCGGCATCCTCACCACGCGCGACCTGTCGGCCCGGGTGCTCGCCGAGGGCCTGCCCGCGGATACCGCGGTGGGCCGGGTGATGACGCCCGATCCGCAAACCCTTCCGCCCTCGGCCATCGGCTCGGACGTGCTGCACGCGATGATGGAGCGGCGGATCGGCCATGTCCCGGTAATGGAAGGCGGCCGCCTGGTGGGTATCGTCACCCAGACCGATCTCACCCGCTTCCAGGCGGTCAGCTCGGCCGAACTGGTGGGCGACATCGCCATGGCCCCCGACGCCGCGGCCATGGCCCGCGTCACCGCGCGCATCCCCCGGCTGCTGGCCCAGCTGGTGGCGGGCGGGAACCGGCACGAGGTGGTCACCCGGCTGATCACCGACATCGCCGACGCCGCCACGCGCCGGCTGCTGGCCCTGGCCGAGGCCCGGCTGGGCCCGCCGCCGGTGCCCTATCTGTGGCTCGCCTGCGGCAGCCAGGGCCGGCAGGAACAGACCGGCGTGTCGGACCAGGACAACGGGCTGATCCTCGACGATGCGGCGACCGAGGAGGACATGCGCTATTTCGCGGATCTCGCCCGCTTCGTCAGCGATGGCCTGGACGCGTGCGGCTATTTCTACTGCCCCGGAGACATGATGGCCACCAACCCGCGCTGGTGCCAGCCGCTGCGGGTCTGGCGCGAGTATTTCCGCGGCTGGATAGAACGGCCCTCGCCCGAGGCGCAGATGCTGGCCTCGGTCATGTTCGACCTGCGCCCGATCGGCGGCGAGACCCGGCTGATCGAGGACTTGCGCGCCGAGACGCTGGCCGCGGCGGCGCGCAACTCGATCTTCATGGCCCATATCATCGCCAATTCCGTCAAGCATGCCCCGCCGCTGGGGCTGCTGCGCGGCTTCGCGACGATCCGCTCGGGCGAGCATCGCAACACGCTGGATCTCAAACATGCCGGCGTGGTGCCGGTGGTGGATCTGGCCCGGGTCTACGCGCTGCAGGGCCGGTTGCCGGAAGTCGGCACGAGGGCACGGCTGGAGGCTGCCCAGTCGGCGGGTGTGCTTTCCCGTTCTGGCGGGCGCGACCTGCTCGACGCCTATGACCTGATCGCCGAGACGCGGCTCGCCCATCAGGCCCGGCAGGTGCGGGGGGGCGGCGCGCCGGACAATTTCATGCCGCCATCGGAACTGTCGGAATTCGAGCGCAGCCACCTGCGCGATGCCTTCGTCGTGGTGCGCTCGATGCAATCGGCGCTGTCGCATGCGCGTGGTGCGCCGCTCTGACTTGGCGCTTGTGACCGGGGCGTGAGCATGGGTATTTCTGGAACCAGGATCGGGCGGAGCGCCGCGCCGGAAGGAGGCAGGGATGTTTCTTGAACTGATCGCCACATTCGTGGCGGGGCTTGCCGGTGCCGGCCTGGCGATGCTCGTCCGCAGGATCTCGGGCGGCCGATTGCCGCGCTGGATCACCCCGGTCGCTGCGGGGGCGGCCATGCTGGGGGTGACGATCTCCAGCGAATACGGCTGGTACGAACGCACCCGCGCCGCGCTGCCCGACGGCTTCACCGTCGCCCGCACGGTGGAGGAACGCGCCTGGTGGCGTCCCTGGACGCTGGCCGCGCCCTACGTGGAACGTTTCGTCGTGGTGGATCGCGGCAGCATCCGCGAGAATTCCGCCTATCCCGACGAGCGCCTGGCCGATCTCTATTTCTTCGGCCGCTGGTCGCCGGTGCGGCAGGTCGAGCTTCGGGTCGATTGCGCCACCGGCCGGCGCGCGCTGCCCGGCGACGGCGCCGGCGATACCGTGCACTGGCAGGAGGTCGGCACCGGAGATCCGCTGGTCGTGGCGGTCTGCGCGGGAACGGCGTGATGCGGCCCGACCGGCTGAGCCTTCGGCTGCGGGTCTTCCTGTTCTTTGCCGCCCTTGCGCTGGCGGGCGTGGCGCTGACCGGGGGCGCGCTCTGGCTGGGCTGGCGACGCTCGGGCGGCGAGGCCGACGGGTTCATCCTGGCCTTCGTGGTTTCGGCCTTCGGGCTGACGGCGCTCTGCGCGGGCATCTGGCTGCTGTTCGACGAGAACGTGGCCCGCCCGATCGAACGCCTGGCCGTCGCGCTGCGCTGCCGGGCGCATGCAGGCGTTGCAACCGGGCTCGACGAGCCGAGCGCGCGCTATCTCGGCGACCTGGCCTCTGCGGCGGCGGCGATGAGCGGCAAGCTGGGCGCGGCGGAAATGGCACAGGCCGCCGAGGTGGCCGCCGCGACCGAACGGCTGGAAGCCGAACGCGCGCGCCTCACGGCCCTGTTGACGGAAATTCCGCTGGCCACGGTGCTGGCCGGGCCCGGCCACCGCATCGTGCTTTACGACGCTCAGGCCGCCGCGATCCTGGGCCAGTTCGGCACGCCCCGGCTGGGCGCGTCGCTGACCGACTATTTCAAGGCCGGTGCGCGGGAGGCGGCAAAGGCCCGGCTGGCCCGCAGCGGGCAGGAGATCGCGGCCCGGCTGCCCGGCGCCCGAGGCGGCGAAAGCGTGGAGGTAAGGCTGTGCCCGCTCGACGGGGCGGGGGGATACCTGATGGTGATCGACGCCGCCCATACGGATCTGCCGCCCGATGCCGCGCGCCCTCTGGTCTATGATTTCGACCTTCTGGCCGGACCGGCCGACGCCGCCTTCGACGCCCGCCCGCTGCGCGATCTTGCCTTCGCGGTATTCGATACCGAAACCACCGGGCTTCTGCCCCATCGCGACGAGATCGTGCAGATCGCCGCGGTCCGCGTGGTGCGGGGCCGGATCGTTCCGGGCGAGGCGTTGGATCTGCTGGTGGATCCCGGCATCCCGATCCCGGCTTCCGCCTCGCGGGTGCATGGCATCACCGACGCGATGGTGGCCGGCGCCCCGGGAGTAGACTCCGCCGCCCGCGCGTTTCACGATTTCGCCCGTGAAGCGGTGATCGTGGCGCATAACGCGCCCTTCGACCTGGCCTTCCTGCGCCGCGTGGATACACGGCTGGGGCTGGGCTGGGATCACCCGATACTGGACACGGTGCTGCTCTCGGCGGTGCTGTTCGGCGCGTCCGAGACCCACTCGCTCGACGCGCTGTGCGAGAGGCTCGGGGTGACGATCCCCGAGGCCGACCGCCATACCGCGATGGGCGATGCCCGCGCCACGGCGCAGGCCTTCTGCAGGATGCTGCCGATGCTGGAGGCCCGCGGTCTCGACAGCTTCGGCGCCGTGGTGGCCGAGACCCGTCGCCATGGCCGGCTGCTGGAAGACCTCAACTGACACCGCACGGCCTCCGGGACGGCGCCGCCCTGCGTCACGTTTCCCGAAATGCGCCGGATCTTGCGGGCACGGGCGACGGGAGCGCCGTCAGCCCAGCGCCTTGCCCAGCCGCGGCAGGCGCGCCTTCTTCAGCAGCCGGCGCATCTCCCAGGGGGCGCCTTCGATCGCCTCGGCGCGGGCGCGCACCTCTTCGGCGGCCTCGGCCACCAGCGCCGGCCGGGCCTTCCAGATGCCGTGCAGGAACGCATCCGGATCGGCCCGCGACAGCCCTTCCTCGGCGAGGATGTTGCGAGGGAAATCCGCGGCGTTGAGCGTCACGATCAGATCTGCAGAGCCCGCGATGGCGGCGGCCAGCACGTGCAGGTCGGCCGGATCGGGCAGCCAGAGCCGCGCCTCCAGGCTGGGCGGCCAGTCCAGCTCCGCGCCCGGCCAGGCAGCGCGCAGGAGTGCAATCTCGCCACGCGCCTGCGCCTCGCCTTCCGGGCCCAGTTTCGCCGCCGCGCGCGCCCATTCCTCGAGGATGCGTGCCGACCACAGGGGCCGGAACCCCCCGCGCGCGGCCACCGTCAGCAGCATGTCGCGCAACACCGACGGGTAGAGCACGCAGGTATCCAGCAGCGCCTTCACAGCCGGAACACGAGCGCCTTGAGATAGGAGGTCTCGGCCAGTTGCGGATGCTGCGGATGGTCCGGTCCGGCAAAGCCGGTATGGATCAGCGCCCCCGCCCGCCCGGCCCGCCCGATGCCTCGAACGCAGGCCTGCCGGAACCGCGCCAGATCCGCCGCGTGCGAGCACGAGCACAGCACGAGGTAGCCACCCTCGGCCACCAGCGGCGCGGCCAGCCGCGCCACCCGCTCATAGGCGCGCAGCCCCGCATCGAGCGCGGATCTGGACGGCGCGAAGGCCGGCGGGTCACAGATCACCAGGTCGAAGCGCGCGCCGTCATCGCGCAGCGCGGCCAGGGTGTCGAACGCATCGCCCTGCCGGGTCTCGAAGCGCGCGGCCAGGCCCGAGGCCCGCGCCCCGGCCTCGGCCAGGTCCAGCGCCGGGCGCGAGCCATCCACCGCCAGCGCATGTTCGGCCCCCGCCGCCAGCGCGGCCAGCGCGAAACCGCCCACATGGGCGAAGACATCGAGCACCCGCGCGCCTGGTGCCAGCCGGGCGGCAAAGGCATGGTTCGGACGCTGGTCGTAGAACAGCCCGGTCTTCTGTCCGCCGGTGAGATCGGCCATGTAGGTGGCCCCGTTCATCGGCACCTCGACAGGTCCGTCAGGCGCCGCGCCTGCCAGCACCGCGTGCGCGTCATCCAGCCCCTCCAGTGCCCGGGCGCGGCCCGAGGCGTTCTTGAGCACGTTGCGCACGCCGGTGACGGCGATCAGCGCGCCGGTCAGATCCTACAGCCAGGCCTCGGCCCAGGCCGCATTGGGCTGGATCGCCGCCGTGTCGCCGAAGCGGTCGATCACCAGCCCCGGCAGCCCGTCGCCCTCGGCATGGACGAGCCGGTAATGCGGCGTGTCGTGCAAGCGCTCGCGCAGCGCGAGCGCGCGCGCCAACCGCACCTCCAGCCAGTCGCGCGACACCCGCGCAGCCGGATCCGGATCCATCACGCGGGCCATGATCTTCGAGGCCGGATTGACGGTGACAAGCGCCAGTGGCTGCCGCTCAGCATCCTCCAGCACGGCCATGGCACCGGGAGCGAGCGCGCGGGTGCGGCGGTCGGCCACCAGCATGTCGGCATAGACCCAGGGAAAGCCGTGCCGGATCGGGCGCGGATCGACCTTGGGTTTCAGTCGGACGACGGGAAAGGAGGGCGGTTCCATACCGCCCTCATACGCCCTGTCCCGGGCGGGGAAAAGCTCAGAGAAGGTTGATCAGACCGTAAAGCCCGGTATTGACGCCGCGATAGCCCTCCGGGTCGGTCATCTCGGTCACGAAGACCCTGGCCAGATGATCGACGATCCGCACCTTCTGCGTGATGCCCCTGTTCTCGGCCGAGATCGCACGGGCCCCGCCCAACGCCCTGAGATCGGCGCGGATGCGCCTGGGCTCGGAAACCGGGACGCCCGTCTCGGGATCGCGCAGCGTCAACGTGAAACTGATCGAATGCACACCGCCCGTGGTGTAGCGCGCCCGGGGCGTGATGCCGTGGAAGCGGTCGACCTCGATATCGAGCAGCGCGGGCCTTCCTTCGGCGGTCAGCGGCCGGGCCTTCTCCAGCCCGTCGCGGAACAGCGCCGCGATCTGTTCGTGCCGGTCGCCCGGCGGGTCGCCATGCCAGACGATATCGGCCGCCGGGTAATAGCGGTTGGCCTCCGACACGCTGAGCGAGCGCGGCACCGTCACGCGGATATCGGCGATGGCGTGGCGTTCGGCGTTGGGCACGGGCCTGGGCGTCTCCATCGGCACCGACACGTTGCGGGCCACGGTCTCGAAACTGCCGCAGGCGCCCAGCGCCAGCGCGAAGCCAAGTAGAAGTACCGTGCGGATCATGGTCATCACTGTCTCCCTTGCCGGTCCGTCCGGCGATCTTGCCCGGCAGGATGCGTGTCAATTCGGGCGGATCTTCGGCGGTTTGCGTGCAGTTTCCCGATGCTTTGGGGGCAGGACCGGGGCGGGCGAGCGTCCCGGCGCTCCTTGTTAGCGCTAAAGTGCGGTGCTATATCCGTCGAAAGGAGGATACATGCCGCTCCATCCGACCATCGCCAAGGTAACCGACAGGATCCGCGCGCGCTCTGCCGACGGGCGCCGGGCCTATCTAGCCCGCCTGCGCCGCGCCGCCGAAGAGGGCCCGGCCCGAGCCCATCTGAGCTGCGGCAACCAGGCCCATGCCTATGCCGCTTCGGGGCCCGACAAGGGCAGCCTGGCCGGGCACCGCGCGCCCAATCTCGGGATCGTGACCGCCTACAACGACATGCTCTCGGCGCATCAGCCCTTCGAACACTTCCCAGACCTGATCCGCCAGGCGGCCAGGGCTGCCGGCGGCACGGCGCAGGTGGCCGGCGGCGTGCCGGCGATGTGCGACGGCGTCACCCAGGGCCAGGCCGGAATGGAGCTCAGCCTGTTCTCGCGCGACGTGATCGCGCTGGCCGCCGGAGTCGCGCTCAGCCACAACACGTTCGACGGGGCGCTCTATCTCGGCGTCTGCGACAAGATCGTGCCCGGGCTCGTGATCGCCGCGGCCACCTTCGGTCATCTGCCCGGAATCTTCGTGCCCGCGGGTCCGATGACGAGCGGCCTGCCCAATGACGAAAAGGCAAAGGTGCGCCAGAAATTCGCCGCCGGAGAGATCGGGCGGGACGAGTTGATGGCGGCCGAGATGGCCTCCTATCACGGGCCGGGCACCTGCACCTTCTACGGCACCGCCAATTCCAACCAGATGCTGATGGAATTCATGGGCCTGCACCTGCCCGGCGCCAGCTTCGTCAATCCCGGCACGCCGTTGCGCGACGCCCTGACCGCCGCGGCGGTGGAACGCGCATTGGCGATCACCGCGCTGGGCAATGCCTATACGCCGGTGGGCGAGGTGCTGGACGAACGTGCCTTCGTCAATGGCATGGTGGGGCTGATGGCGACCGGTGGCTCCACCAATCTGGTGATCCACCTGCCCGCCATGGCGCGGGCCGCGGGCGTCGCGATCGAGATCGAGGATTTCGCCGAGATTTCCGCCGTGACGCCGCTCATGGCCAAGGTCTATCCGAACGGTCTGGCGGATGTGAACCATTTCCACGCCGCGGGCGGGCTTGGCTACATGATCGGCGAATTGCTGGAGGCGGGGCTGCTGCATCCCGACACCCGCACCGTCGCGGGTGAAGGTCTGGCGCGCTACACCGAGGAGCCCCGTCTGCGCGATGGCCGGCTGGCCTGGGAACCCGGCGCACGCCAGAGCGCGAATGACAGGATCCTGCGTTCGCTGGCCGATCCGTTCCAGCCTTCGGGCGGTCTGCGCGCGCTGGACGGCAATCTGGGCCGCGCCATCGTCAAGACCTCGGCCATCGCCCCCGACCGGCACGTGATCGAGGCCCCGGCCCGCGTCTTCGACGACCAGGACTCGGTGCGCGCGGCCTTCAAGGCCGGCGAATTCACCTCCGACGTCGTGGTGGTGGTGCGATTCCAGGGGCCCGCGGCCAACGGCATGCCCGAGTTGCACGCGCTGCTGCCCACCCTGTCGGTGCTTCAGGACCGGGGCCTGAAGGTGGCGCTCGTGACCGATGGGCGCATGTCGGGCGCCAGCGGCAAGGTGCCCTCCGCGCTCCATGTCAGCCCCGAGGCCGCCGAGGGCGGGATGTTGGCACGGCTGCGCGACGGCGACATCCTGCGCCTCGATGCCAAGGCCGGGCGGCTCGACGTGCTGACGGAAGGCGTGGCCGATCGCGCCCCGGCGCAGTTCGACCCGGTGGCCGGCGCCCATGGAACGGGTCGCGAACTCTTCGAGCTGTTCCGCCGCAATGTTGGCATGGCCTCGAACGGGGCGGGCGTGGTGGTATGACTGCACCTGTCACACCGCAGGCCGCCAGCGTTGCGCTGGAAGCGATCTGCGCCCTTGCGCCTGTGATTCCGGTGCTGGTGATCGAGCAGCCACACCAGGCAAGGCCGCTGGCCGAGGCGCTGGTGGCGGGCGGTCTGCCGGTACTGGAAGTCACCCTGCGCACCCCCGCCGCGCTGGACGCGATCGCCGCGATGGCCGCGGTGCCCGGCGCCGTGGTCGGGGCCGGAACGCTGCTTTCGCCCGAGGATGCCGCGAATGCGCGCGCGGCCGGGGCGCGCTTCGGCGTAGCTCCCGGCGCCACCGACCGGCTGCTTTCGGGCTGCGAAAAGGCCGGGCTGCCGCTGCTGCCCGGGGCCGCCACCGCGAGCGAGGCGATGCGGCTGGCGGAACGCGGCTACCTGATGCAGAAATTCTTTCCCGCCAGTATCGCGGGCGGGCCGGCCGCGCTCGGGGCGCTGGGCGCCCCCCTGCCCCGGATCCGCTTCTGCCCCACCGGCGGCATCACCGCCGACAACGCGCGGGACTACCTGGCCCTGCCCAACGTGGCCTGCGTCGGCGGCAGCTGGGTCGCGCCGCCCGGACGCGTAGCCGCCGGAGACTGGGCCGGGATCACCGCGCTGGCCCGCGCCGCGGCCTCCCTGCGCGACTGAGCCCTCAGCCCTCGGAGCCCCGGTCGCGGGCGCGCCAGCCGCCGCGCCGGCGCGGTGGCTGCGCCTGTTCCAGCCCCTCGCGCAGCACCCGCGTCATCGGGTGATCGGGCGCGGCCGTGCCGTGACGCTCCAGCAGCGAGGCCAGCGCCGCCCTCGTGTCGCTGTCCAGCGGCATGCCCAGCGCCCAATCCAGAAAGATCGAACGGCACTCCTCGTAGCCGATCCCCTCGATCGCGTAAGCCTCGCGGATCAGGCCTTTCGGGTCCGGCGCGTCACCCTTCATTCGCTTTCCTCCGCATCCGGCAGGGCCCGGTCGATCACCGCGGCCGCTGCGCCGGTCGCCTCGTCCAGCGCCACGCGCAGCGCGTCGAGACTGTCCTGCCCCGCCAGCCGGGTCAACAGCGCGGCGCTGCCCTGGCCGATGCCCGCATCGGTCAGGCTCGTCTCGCTCAGCAGCCGCGAGCCAAGCTGCACGCCCCAGCAAAGCCGCCAGGCCCGCACCAGCGCCTGCATGTCGGTCGTCTCCAGCCAGCCGATCGCCACGCCGGCCTCCAGCCCCGCCAGCGGATCGCGTTCGGCGATGCCGCCGAGCAGCGCGCCGGTCTGGGCGATCAGTTCCACATCCTGCATCCGCCCTGGCCCGAGCTTTGCGTCCCAGGCGCCGTCGGGCGCCTTGGCGGCGCGGATGCGCGCGCGCATCTTCGCCACTTCGCGCAGCACATGGTCACGATCCGCCCGCCCCAGCAGCGCGCGGCGAAACGCCTCGACATCCCCCGAAAGCGCCGCCTCGCCCGCCACCGGCCGCGCACGGGTCAGCGCCAGGTGTTCCCAAACCCAGGCCTCTTCGCGCTGGTAGGCCTGGAAGCTCTGCCAGCTGGCCGCCACCGGCCCCTGCCGGCCCGACGGCCGCAGCCGCATGTCCACCTCGTAGAGCCGGCCCTCGGGCAATTGCGCCGTCACGGCGGTGACCAGCGCCTGCGTCAGCCGCGCGTAATAGGGCCGCGAGGCCAGCGGGCGGCGGCCCTCGGAGGCCTCTACCCCCTCGGCATCATAGATCACGATCAGATCGAGATCGGAACTGGCCGACATGCGCTGCGCGCCCAGCGAGCCCATGCCCAGCACCATCGCCCCGCGCCCCGGCGGCGGCCCGTGCTTGCGCGCGAATTCGGCAACCACCGCGGGCCAGAGCGCGCGCAGGCAGGATTCGGCCAGCTCGGCATATTGACGGCCCGCCTCGTCTGCGCCGATCAGGTCGCGCAACAGGTGCACGCCGATGCGGAAATGCCATTCCTTCGCCCAGATCCGCACCGAGTCGAGCTTGCGCTCGTAATCCTCTTCCGCCGCGATCCGCCTTGCCAGCGCCTCTTTCAGCGCCTCCGGCCCCGGCCAGTCGGCAAAGAAATCCCCGCCGATCACCGCGTCGAAGACCTGCGCGTTGCGCGACAGGTAACGTGCCAGCGCGGGCGCGGTACCGGCGATGTCCACCAGCAGGTCGATCAGCTGCGGGTTGGCCTCGAAGAGCGAGAACAGCTGAACCCCGGCAGGCAGGCCCGACAGGAAGCCGTCGAAGGCCACAAGCGCCTCCTCGGGCCGTTCGGTGGCAGCCAGGCGGGACAGGATCTCGGGCCGCAACCGGCGGAAGATCGTCATCGCCCGTTCGCTGCGCAGCGCCGGATAGCTGGGCCAGCGGGCGGTGATGTCGCTGTCCAGCGCCTCGGGCTCCTCGGGGGTGGCCCCGCCCGGCGCATCGGGGGCGAAGAAGCCCTCGGTCAGCTCGTGCACCTCGGTCAGCCGTTCGGTCAGGTCGGCGCGCAGCGCGGCCTCCTCGACCCCCATGAAGGCGGCCAGTCGGGCAAAGCCCTCGTCCGAGCGGGGCAGCGCATGGGTCTGGGCGTCGTGCACCATCTGCACCCGGTGCTCGACCTCGCGGTGAAACCGGTAGTGCCGCGTCAGACTCTCGGCCACGTCCTGCGGCACCCAGCCCTTTCCTGCCAGCACCCGCAGCCCCTCCACCGTGCCCCGCACCCGCAGATCCGGGTCGCGCCCGCCCGCGATCAGCTGACGCGTCTGGGTGAAGAACTCGATCTCCCGGATGCCGCCCCGGCCCAGCTTCATGTCATGGCCCGGCAGGGTGATCGGCCCGCCCAGTCCCTTGTGCTCGCGGATGGCCAGCCGCATGTTGTGCGCGTCCTCGATGGCGGCGAAATCCAGATGCCGCCGCCAGACGAAGGGGCGCAGCGCCTCCTGGAACCGGGCGCCCGCCTCAAGGTCGCCGGCGCAGGGGCGCGCCTTGATCCAGGCCGCGCGCTCCCATGTCCGGCCCAGGCTTTCGTAATAGGTTTCGGCTGCGGCCATCGCCATGCAAACCGGGGTCACCGAAGGATCGGGGCGCAGCCGCAGATCGGTGCGGAACACGTAGCCCTCGCCGGTCAGGTCCGACAGCATGGCCGACATCCGGCGCGTCGCCCGCACCAGCGAGGCGCGCGCCTCGTGGAAATCGTCGCGCGCGTAGCGGGTTTCGTCGAACAGGCAGATCAGGTCGATATCGGACGAATAGTTCAGTTCCGCCGCGCCCATCTTGCCCATGGCGAAGACGGCGATGCCGCCTGCGGTCTCGCGCGCGGCCTCATCCGCGCCGGGCAGCTTGCCGCGCCGGATCTCGGCCCCCACCGTGGCGCGCAGGGCCAGAGCGCAGGCCTGATCCGCGAGCCGGGTCAACTGGCCCGTCACCTCTTCCAGCGACCAGACCCCGGCGAGATCGGCGAGCGCCACCAGAAGCGCGGTGCGCCGCTTGGCCTGCCGCAACGCGCCGGGCAGCGCGTCGGGCGCGATTTCCCGCAGCTCCGCGAACAGGGCATCGAGCGCCGCCTCAGGGTCGTCGAAAGCCGCGGGCAGCCACCCCGCCTCCTTTTCGACCAGCGATTTCAGGTAGGGGCTGCACCCGCCCGCCCCGGCCAGCAGGCGCGCCAGATCGCCCTCCGCCTCGGGGCAGGCGGCGCTTGTCTCGGAGCCCCGCTCGGCGTCGAAGGGCTGCGGCATTCGGGTGATGCGCGAAACGAAATCCATGCGCGCAGATGGCCATGCCCGGCGGGAATGGTCAATCGCGGGCGGTTGCGGCAAGCTGCGCGCCAGGCAGGATGTCACGTACGGGAGGGACCGGATGAGCAAGAGCATGAAACGGGTGCGCGCCGCGCTGGAGGCGGCAGGGCTCGAGGCCGATATCCGCGAGCTGGGCGAGACCCGTACCGCCGCGCAGGCCGCTGACGCCGTGGGCTGCGCGCTGGACCAGATCGTGAAGTCGATCGTGTTCCGCGGCGAAGAAAGCGGCGAGGCGGTGCTGTTCCTGACCGCGGGCGGCAATCTCGTCGATGCGGGCAAGGCCGCGCAGGCCGCCGGAGAGCCGCTGGGAAAGGCGGATGCCGATCTGATCCGGGCCCAGACCGGCTTTGCCATCGGCGGCGTGTCGCCCGTGGGCCACCTGTCGCCGATTCGCGCCTGGGCCGATCCCCGGCTGCTGGATTTCGCCGAAGTCTGGGCCGCGGCCGGTACGCCGCGCCATGTCTTCGGGCTGAACCCGCGCGAGCTGCCCCGGCTGACCGGCGCGCAGTTCCTTGATTTCACGGCCGGAACACAAAAAATGTGAAAAACATTCACATCGCCACTTGCGAAAATGCGGCAGCTTCCCAATCTAGGCTATGTGAAAGGTATTCACATAAAAACCCTGGAAACGGAGACCAACATGACAACCGCCGCCCCCCCGATGGAACGGACCGGCCCGATGGGATGGTTCGCCCGCGCCGAAGCCTGGCTTGACGCCCGCGGCAAGGGTGCCTGGATCGCCGCGATGGTTCTGGGCTTCATCTTCTTCTGGCCCCTGGGCCTCGCCCTTCTGGCCTACATGATCTGGAGCAAGCGCATGTTCTCGAAATCCTGCCGCCACTCGTCCGCACGACACGGCTTCCATGCCATGAAATCCAGCGGCAATTCCGCCTTCGACGCCTACAAGGCCGACACGTTGCGCCGCCTGCAGGAGGAGCAGGAGAATTTCGAGGCCTTCCTCGAACGCCTTCGCGACGCCAAGGACAAGGCGGAGTTCGACCAGTTCATGGAAGAGCGCGCCCGCGCCGCCCGCAGCGGGAACGACACCCCTGACGCGCCGAGCCCGCTCTGATAGAAGAGCCCGAGTGCCGGGCCCCGCGGGGCCCGGCTTCCCCTTGCCCGGATCGAGCGCCGCAGGATGTCCAATACCCACGCCCATCACCCCGACCCGCATTACCAGCCGGAATTCTATGCCGACATTCCCGCCAAGCGGCTCATGGCCTGGGTGGTGGACATGATCCTCGTCCTGCTGCTGAGCGTCCTGGCACTGCCCTTCACCGCCTTCATCGGCGTGTTCTTCTTTCCCTTCCTCGTTTTCGCCGTGGGCTTCGCCTATCGCACGGTGACGCTGGCGCGCGGCTCGGCCACCTGGGGCATGCGCCTGATGTCGATGGAGATCCGCGACGTCACGGGCCACCGGCTCGACCTGCAGACCGCTGCACTTCACACGCTGGGATTTACCGTCAGCTTCGCAGTCTTCCCGTTGCAGATCGTTTCCATCGTGCTGATGCTGACCACCGCCTACCGGCAGGGGCTGACGGATCACCTGCTCGGCACGGTGGCGCTCAACCGGCGCGCGTAAAGGGGCGAATCGGGTCTTGGCGCCATGCCGGGCCGTTGCTATCGTCCGCCCGAGATCCAACGGGACAGACATGCGCCATACCCTTCCCATCGCGCCCCAATTCTATGTGACGGCCCCGCAACCCTGCCCCTATCTGGAGGGGCGGATGGAGCGGAAACTGTTCACCGCGCTTCAGGGCGACGGCGCCGACAAGCTGAATGACAGCCTGTCCAGGCAGGGGTTCCGGCGATCGCAGAACGTTCTGTACCGGCCGTCCTGTTCGGAATGCGCGGCCTGTCTCTCGGCCAGAATCGACGTCGCCGCCTTCCGCCCCTCGAAAAGCCAGAAACGGGCGATCCGCCGCAATGCGGGGCTGTTGCGTCGGGCAACCTCGCCCTGGGCCACCGAAGAGCAATATGCCCTGTTCCGCCGCTACCTCGACAGCCGGCATGCCGATGGCGGCATGGCCGACATGGATGTGTTCGAATTCGCCGCCATGATCGAGGAAACGCCGGTGCGCTCGCGCGTGGTGGAATATTCCGATCGCGATACCGGCGAGCTGGTGGCGGTCTGCCTGACCGACGTGCTCGGGGACGGGGTGAGCATGGTCTATTCCTTCTACGCCCCCGACCGCCCGAAGGATTCGCTGGGCACCTATATCATCCTCGACCATGTGCAGATCGCGCGCGAGGCCGGACTGCCCTATGTCTATCTGGGCTACTGGGTGCCCGGCAGCCCCAAGATGGGCTACAAGGCGCGCTTTGCCGGGCTGGAGCTGTTCACCCAGGGCCGATGGGAGCGGATGCGCAACCCGGAAGATTACCGTTCGGAGCTGCACCCGCTTTCCACCGAGCCGATCGCCGAACAGGTGGCCAACATCTCGCTGCCCGGTGCCCGCCCCGCCCGCGGCTGAGCCGGGCCCCGCCCCGAAACATGTTGCCGCGGCCTGCACTGGCGGCCCGTTTCAGCGATCGGGCGGCGTCCAGTCCGCCTCGGGCACGTCGCGACGGCGCAACCGCAAGGCAAGGCCCACCGCCACGCCCACCCCGATCGCCACGGCGAGATCCGCGACCACGGTCAGACCCATCGTCAGAAGTATCATCACCAGATCCGAGCGGCGCCCGGCCAGGTAGCCGCGCCAGCGCCGCGGCTCGGCCATGTTCCAGGCCGTCAGGATCAGCAGCGCCGACAGCGCCGGCATGGCCATGGCCCCGGCCAGCGGCGCGGCGAGCATCATCACCAGCAGCAGCGTCACTGCATGGACCAGCCCCGCCACCGGCGTCTTCCCGCCCGCACGCACATTGGTCGCCGTGCGCGCGATCGCCCCGGTCGCCGGCAGCCCTCCGAACAGCGCACTGCCGAGATTCGCGGTGCCCTGGGCCAGGATCTCGGCATCGGGCCGGTGACGCCCGCCGATCATCCGGTCCGCGACCATGGCCGAAAGCAGCGACTCGATCCCGGCGAGAAAGGCGATGACCAGTGCCGAGGGCAGAAGCCGGACCAGCCGTTCGGCGGTGATCTCGGGCAGCGCCGGCCAGGGCAGCCGGTCGGGCAGCGCGCCGAAGCGCGAGGCCACGGTGTCCACCGGAAGCGCGAAGACCGCCACCGCGGCCGACGCGACGGCCATTGCCACGATCAGTCCGGGCAGTCGCGGCGCGAGACGGCGCAGGATCACGATCAGCGCCATCGCGCCCAGCCCCACCGCCAGGGCCGCCGGGGACATGCTGCCGCGCGCGGCCCAGAGCGCATGGACCTGCTCGGGGAAATCCGCCGGCACCTCGTCGATCCGCAACCCGAACAGATCCTTGATCTGGCTTGTGGCGATGATGATCGCGATGCCGATGGTGAAGCCGTTGATCACGGCCTCGGGGACGAAGCGCACCAGCCGCCCGACCCGCAAGGCCCCGGCCACGAGCAGGATCGCCCCGGCCATCAGCGTTGCCAGCACCAGCCCGTCATGGCCGTGCTCGGCGATCACCCCGTAGACCACGACGATGAAGGCTCCTGTCGGGCCGCCGATCTGAACCCGGCTGCCGCCCAGAAGCGAAATCAGGAACCCGGCCACGATCGCCGTGACCAGGCCGGAGGCCGGCTCCGCCCCCGAGGCGATGGCGATCGCAAGGCTGAGCGGCAGCGCGACCATCGCGACGCTGACGCCCGCGATCACGTCGGCCCGGAACGCATCGAGGCCATAGCCTTTCAGCGTGGTCAGCAGTTTCGGTGTCATGTGGCCAGCCTGGAACACGGGACGGCCGGCTGCCAGGGAAAAAAGGCCGTATGGCCGGCAGAAGCATGTCTGCATCTGCCGGCCATTCTCATGGCTCAGTTCGGGAGCAGGTCTGGCACGATGGTGACGATCTCCGGGAACATCCACAGCGTCCCCAACCCGACGAGCTGGATCAGCACGAAGGGCAGAACCCCCTGGTAGATGTGGCCCGTCGTCACCTCCCTGGGTGCCACGCCCCGCAGGTAGAACAGCGCGAAGCCGAAAGGCGGCGTGAGGAACGAGGTCTGCAGGTTCACCGCGATCATGATGGTCACCCATTTCGGATCGAAGCTGCCGCCATAGATCACCGGGCCCACGATCGGGATCACGATGTAGATGATCTCCAGGAAGTCGAGCACGAAGCCCAGCACGAAAAGCACCAGCATCACGATCAGGAAGACCTTGAACTCGTTGTCGAAGCTCAGAAGGAATTGCTGGATGTAATGCTCGCCCCCGAAGGAGATCACCACCAGGTTCAGCAGTTGCGAGCCGATCAGGATGGTGAACACCATCGACGTGACCTTGGCGGTCTCGCGCACCACCGAGGTCAGAACCCCGCCGCGGAACAGAACCCAGCACGCGAAGAACAGGCCGAACAGCGCGTAGAGATAGGCCGCCTGCGCCACGACGAAGGCCGCCCAGTTCTCGAACGAGCCGCCGTCCTCGCGGTGGACCCGCAAGTCGAAATTCACGCCCACCAGAAGCATGATGACCAGCGCGAAGGAGGACCAGATGATGATATGGGCCGGGCCGCTGTCATCCTTGAGCTTGCGATAGGCCGCCAGCATCAAGGCCCCGCCCGCGCCCAGCGCGGCGGCCGGGGTCGGGTTGGTGATGCCGCCCAGGATCGAGCCCAGCACCGCCACGATCAGCACCAGAGGCGGGAAGACCACGCGCAGCAGGTCGTTGCTGGCCAGGCGCGCGGCCGCGTGGCGCGCGCCGTAAAGCGCCAGCACCAGAGGAACGAGCAGCCACAGGAAGGTAACGCCGGGCGAGGTCAGCGGGTCGATCACCACCGCATCCACGATCAACCCCAGCGCGACCCCGGCCAGGCCGATAGCCAGCGGCCGGGGATCGGCCGAGGGCATCACCCCGCGCGCGGTGGTCAGCACCAGCGCCAGCAACACGAAGCCGATGGCGATGCCGGTGCCGATCGGCGCGGCGGATTCCAGATTGGCGGCCAGGCGCTCGGCGCGTTCCTCGTCGGACAAGCGGCGCTCCTCCTCGACGCCGCCGGCAGCGTCAATCGCCTGCTGTTCGGCCACCGCCTGATCCCAGGCGGACTGGCCGTGCAGATCGATCATCGAGGCCTTGCACTGTTCCGACACGTCGGTGCGCAGCGAGGCGTTCTGCCCGGATTCCGAATGCGACGCCACGCTCACGTCCTGGCTGCCCACGATGTTGAGCTGCGCCGCGATCAGCACACCGCCGATCAGGGCCAGCGGAACGCCCAGGAACCAGGTGTATTTCTCGCCCGGCGTCGTGGCTTCGCCGCCGCCCTCGCCCAGCTCCACCGCCGGCGCCTTGGAGGGGTTGAACAGCGCATAGCCGAAGGCATAGGCCGCATAGAGCACGGCCAGCAGGATGCCCGGCAGCAGCGCCGCCTGGAACAGCGTGCCCACCGATACCACCGCGGGCTCGCCCAGCAGGGTCAGCGCATCCGTGCAGCCCAGGTCCTGCGCGCGGCGCTCCTGCGCGGAGGAATACAGATCGCCCGCAAGCGTACCCAGCAGAACGATCACGATCGAGGGCGGGATGATCTGGCCCAGCGTACCCGAAGCCGCGATCACCCCGGTGGACAGCTGCGGCGAATAGCCGTTGCGCAGCATGGTGGGCAGGCTCAACAGCCCCATGGTCACCACCGTGGCGCCCACGATGCCGGTGGAGGCGGCGAGGAACGCGCCCACCACCACCACGGACACCGCCAGCCCGCCCGGCAGCGGCCCGAAGACCCGCGCCATGGTGGTCAGCAGATCCTCGGCGATCCGCGAGCGTTCCAGCGTGATGCCCATCAGCACGAACATCAGCACCGCCAGCAGCGTCTCGATGGACTGGCCGGCCAGCACCCGTTCGTTGATCCGGTTCACGATGAACGAGATGTTGCGATCCAGCGCCGTCTCCCAGCCCTGCGGGAAGACCGGCATCTCCACCCGTGGCAGATCCGGGTATCGGAAGAGCGAGATCTCGCCCGAAGGCACCCCCTCGGCGCGCAGCGCGTCATAGGCGGCCGACCCGGTGTCGATCGCCTGGTGGATCAGCAGCCCCGCGCTGTCCAGCGCCGCGATGATGGCGAAGGAAATCACCCCCGCGCCGCCGATGGCGAAAGCCACCGGAAAGCCCGACATGATCCCGCCGAAAAGGCACAGGAACACGATGATCAGGCCGATCTCGACGCCGTCCAGTCCGAATAGCATGTTGTGTTGTCCCTCAGCTCAGCGCGATTCGAGCACGTGTTCGGCGGTTTCCGCGTCGCCCTGGTGCCAGTCATGGTCGAGATACTTGCCGGCGCTCTCCTCGCCCTCGCGCCATTCCAGGTAGGAACGCCAGAAGAAGGCGATGGCATGCAGGAACACCAGCCCCGCGAAGGCCACCAGCAGCACCTTGAACAGGAAGTAGGCGTTGAAGCCGTTGGGCGAGAAGCCGATCGTCTCCACATTCCAGCGCAGTACCCGCGCCTTCATCATCAGACGGTCGAGCGATTCGCTGGCCGAAGGCTTCGGCGTGATCAGGTGCCGCCACAGGAAGTACCAGCCGT
The DNA here is from genome assembly GCA_046541255.1 of Paracoccaceae bacterium. GTDB lineage: Bacteria > Pseudomonadota > Alphaproteobacteria > Rhodobacterales > Rhodobacteraceae > Rhodosalinus. The sequence goes on from JBKHDP010000020.1 coordinate 21,637, forward strand.
AAAGCCAGGTCAGCACCGCCATCGGCATCATGAACAGCAGCGCGCCCAGCATGTCGATGATCCGCTTGGTGCCGTGGCTGACGCGGGCATAGACCAGGTCCACCCGCACATGCCCGCCCTGAACGAAAGTGTAGCTGACGCAGAGCGCGACGATCATCGCATTGTAGAGTTTCAGCTCTTCCGACCACCAGCTCACGTCGAAGGTAAGCGCGGTGCCGAAACCGACGCTGATCTCGGAGGCGGCGAAGATGCGCTGCATGAAGACGATGATGATCTGCTGGAACACCATCAGCAGCCCCGCCCAGGCGAACAGCCGGCCAATGGCATTGGCAAAGCCTTCCAGCACCCGCACACCACCCCAGAGAATGCTGTGCCGCCACATCCCGATGGCGGTAAGCACCACGAAGGCTGTGAAGACCACGAAGAAGAATTCCTGCGACCCGCCGTAATAGACGAAGCGCATGACCGCCTTGGCATTGCCCCAGTCCAGCCAGAGCGACGGATGGGTGACGGCAAAGGCCAGATCCCGGAAGGCCATGATCATCCCGCCGAACAGCCATGCCAGCCCGTCGATCAGCGCGGCGAGGCCGCCTGTTGCGTCCGTGTCTTCCATATCGGTGTCCTCCTCGCGGGCTGCCCACGGGAAAGCGGACCCGCGCGCAGCGCAGGCCCGTCAGATCGCTGTTCTTCGGGAGGACGCGCGGCGGCGCCCTCCCGGCCAGAGAGGTGTCAGATGCCGACGACCCGGTTGCGCTGGGCCAGATAGGAGCCTTCGGAGCGGCTGCCCCATTCGGCCGAACTGCGCAGCGATTCCATGTAGCTGTCGTAGCATTCCTTGTAGATCGGATCGTCCAGCGGCTCTTCGGCGACTTCCTTGGAGGCCGCGCCGAACGCATCCCAGACCGAGTCGGGGAATTCCATCACCCGCACGCCGCCCGACCGCAGACGCTGCAGCGCGGACGAGTTGTTGGCCATGAACAGCGACATCGTCCAGATGTTGGAGGCGCGCGCGGTCTGCTCGATCACCCGCTGCTGCGTGGCCGTCAGGCTCTCGAACACCTCGAGGTTCACGGTCACGTTCAGGTTCGGGCCGGGCTCGTGGAAGCCGGCGGTGTAGTAGATCTTGGTGACCTCCTGGAACCCGGCCTTCTCGTCCGCCCAGGGGCCGATCCATTCGGTGCCGTCGATCGCGCCGGAAGACAGCGCCTGGTAGACCTCGCCGCCCGGCAGGTTCTGCACGGAGGCGCCCAGCTTGCCCAGCACCTGGCCGCCCTGCCCCGGCATGCGGAACTTGAGGCCCTGGAAGTCATCGGGGCTGTTGATCTCCTTGGCGAACCAGCCGCCCGACTGCGGGCCGGTATTGCCCGCCGGGAAGGCCTTCAGGCCGAAGATGCTGTAGAGGTTGTCGGCCAGCTCGATGCCGCCGTCGTGGTAATACCAGTTGTTGAACTCCTGGAACGTCATGCCGAAGGGCAACTGCGCGAAGAACGACAATGCCGGATGCTGGCCCAGGAAATAGTAGTCCACGCCGTGATACATGTCGGCCTGCCCGGCCGATACGGCGTCGAACACCTCGAAGGCGCCGACCAGTTCGCCCGCGGCCTTCAGATCCACGGTCAGCTGACCATCGGTCATCTCGGTGATCATGTCCGCACAATATTGGGCACTGTCATGCACGCCGGCGAGGCCACGGCCCCAGGTCGTGACCAGTGTCAGCGTCCGCTTGCCCTGCGCATAGGCGGGCGCAGCAAGCGCGGAAGCCGCGACGGCCGCGCCGCCCCCAATGGCGGAAGTCTTCAGAAAAGAACGACGATCCATGTAGGTTTTCCTCCCGGAGTTGCGTCACGGCCCGCCGGAATCTTCCAAGCGGGCCGCTACGAGTGCCCGGAACTTTAGCGGCGCATGGCGCAGTTGGGAATACCTAGAAATACGGAGAACCCCGCCGTTTCCGCCCCGGCTCGGGCCTTGATTTACACTCCGATCCCTGTATGAGCCGCGCCATGAGGGGTGTTTGGCGGATCCTGCGGCTCGGCTATGGTCAGAAGCTGGCGCTTCTGGCCGCGGTTCCGCTCGTGCTGGCAGCCGCGGCGATCGCGGTGGTGGTGGCCGTGCAGTCGCGCCAGCAGGCCGCCCGCGAGATCGCGGCACTGGAAAGGCAGCTGGTCGAGGCCAAGAAGGAAGAGCTGAAGAACTACCTTTCGATCGCGCGCACCTCTTTCACGCATATCTACGGCCATGCCGCCCCGGATGACGCCGAGGCCAAGCGCGCCGTGGCGCAGATGCTGGCGGCCATGATCTACGGGCGGGACGGCTATTTCTTCGTCTTCGACTATGACGGAACCGCCCTTGTCGCGCCGCGACAGACGGCGCTGATCGGCCGGAACTGGACCGGCCTGCGCG
>JBKHDP010000021.1:0-22687 GCA_046541255.1 Paracoccaceae bacterium
TAGCTGAGGCCGAGTTCCAGCGCCTTGCCGGAAGCGTCGTTATGCACGGCCACCAGGCAGGGCACGCCACCGCCCTTGACGTACTCGCCGCGCACCGTATGGCCGGGGCCCTTGGGCGCCATCATGATGACGTCGACACCCGGCTTGGGCTCGATCAGGCCGAAATGCACGTTCAGGCCGTGGGCGAAGGCGATCGCCGCGCCCTCGCGCAGGTTGTCGTGCACGTATTTGCGGTAGGTTTCGGCCTGCAGCTCGTCGGGCATGGTGAACATGATCAGGTCGCACCAGGCCGCCGCCTCGGCGATACCCATCACCTGCAGCCCCTCGGCCTCGGCCTTCTTCGCGCTGGCGGAGCCCTCGCGCAGCGCCACCACGATGTTCTTGGCGCCCGAGTCGCGCAGGTTCAGCGCATGGGCGTGGCCCTGCGAGCCGTAGCCAAGGATGGCCACCTTCTTGTCCTTGATCAGATTGATGTCGCAATCGCGGTCATAGTAAACGCGCATGTCGGGTCCCTCGTCTGGAGTTGATGGGCGCAGCATAGGGCCTGATCCGCGAATGGGATTTCTTTCTTCGCCGTTTCGCGCTATTTCACGGTGGATCAATTCGTGAATATCTCGAAATCGGAAAAATCCATGCTCGATGATCTCGACAGGCGCCTGCTGCGGCGGTTGCAGGCCGATCCGGGCCAGAGCATGGCGGCGCTGGCCGAGGCGGCCGCCACGACCCCCGCGGTGGCCTCGCGCCGCCTGGCGCGGCTGCGCGAGACGGGTGTTCTGAGGGGGCAGCAGGCGGTGATCGACTGGCGCGCGCTGGGCTACGCGGTGGAGGTGAGCCTGCGTCTGACGCTGGACAAGACCCAGGGGAGGGCTTTCGACGAGTTCATTCAGGAGGCGAGAAAGGTTCCGGAAGTTCTTGAAATACAGACATTCATCGGGCGTGTGGATGTTCGGCTTTCGGTGATCGCGCGGGACATGGGGCACTATCAGCAAGTCTACCGGCAGCGCATCCTGACCCTGCCGCATATCGCCGATATCGAGGCGCTGATGCATGTGGCGCGGATCAAGGATGACGAGGCGCTGCCGCTGTGATCGCGCTCGACGAGACCGATCGCGCGCTGCTGCGCCTGCTTGCCGAGGACGCGACGCAGGGCGCGGGCGCGCTGGGCCGCGCGCTGGGGCTCAGCCAGCCCGCGGCCTGGCGCCGCATTCGCCGGCTGGAGGCGGCGGGCGTGATCCGCGGCCGCCGGGTGCTGCTGGATGCCGAGGCGCTGGGCTTCGGCGTCACGGTGTTCCTCGGCATCAAGCTGGCCACCAAGGGCCGCGTCAGCCTGGAGGATTTCGAGCGCGCGGTCTCGGCCATCCCCGAGGTGCAGGTCGTTGAGCATGTGCTGGGCCACTACGATTACCGCTTGCGCGTGGTGGCCCGCGACATCCCCGATTTCGAGCGCATCCTGCGCCGCCGCATCATGACCCTGCCCGGTGCGGGCGAGGTGGAGGCCAACGTGCTGCTGAGCGAGGAACGCAGGCCCGGCCCGCTGGGCTGAGATCCCGGCGCGCTTGCGCCCGTGCGACATGCAGGATTGCGAGAACGAGGTTGCTGGCTATCATTGCGCAACATGGGCGCGGCAGGGGGCCATGACGGCGTGATGCGACGATGAAGATCACCGGAACCGAACTGCATCTGCTCGATGTCTTCAACAGTGTCGTTCGGAACAGCGGCATCTCTGCAGCGCAGGTCGAGCTTGGCCTTAGCCAGCCCACGATTTCCAATCACATCACTGCCCTCGAAGAGCGCCTTGGCGTGAAGCTGTGTCAGCGCGGGCGGCGCGGGTTCCTGCTTACCGAAGAGGGGCGGATCGTTCACGAACTGAGCCAGTCGCTGCTCGCGACGATGGCCTTCCACGAAAGCAAGCTGGCGGAACTGCGCGGCAGTCTTGTGGGACAGATCAAGATCGCCATGGTCGATTGCCTGATCACCGATCCGGAGTTCCGCCTGCCGGAGGCGATCAGGGCCTTCGTCGACGCCGCGCCGGCCGTCGATGTCGAGCTTACCGTAGAGCGGCCCCAGGATATCCTGAGCGGCATTCTCGATGGGCGCCTCGACGTGGGGATCGGGGGGTTTGACAACCTCATAAGCGGGCTGGACTACCAGATCATCTATCATGAACGTCATGCGCTTTATTGTGCCCGGGGCCATGTCCTGTTCGCCCGGCCGGACGACAGCTTTGCGGAAGAGGATTATTCCGGCCATGCATGGGCGCATCGCCGCTACTGGAGCCGGCGGCGTCAGCGTGGCTGGCCGCTTTCGGAGAAGGACGCCTTCGTGCAGGAGATCGAGGCGCAGATGGCCCTCGTCTTGAGCGGCTCGTTCCTGGGATTGTTGCCCGAACACGCGGCGCGGCCCCATGTGGCCGCGGGAAAGCTGCGCCGTCTGCCCTTTGCCGGCCCCAATCTCGACGTGCCGATGACGCTGGTGACCCGCAAGTCGCCACGGCCCGCCACGATCGATCTGTTTCGCAAGCAGATCCTGTCACGCTATCCCGGCCGGTGACATCCCGGCCAATCAGCGGTTCGCGAGCCGTTCGAGATCTTCCAGATAGCTGTTCTCCGCGCGGTCGCGCCGCAGGATCGCGGGGTCGAGATCGGCCAAGAGGAGCTGCGGTGCGCCATTGGCGGCGGCCAGGGCGTCTCCGTTGGGGCCGTTTATCGAGGAGAGACCGACAAAATCGAGCCCGGACTCGGTGCCGGTGCGGTTCGCGTAGGCCAGGAATATCTGGTTTTCCATCGATCTGACGGGCACCAGCTGACGCGCGATGCGGTCATGCGGGGCCATCAGCGCGGTCGGCACCACCACGAGATCGACCCCGGCCTGTGCCTCGGCGCGGACAAGCTCGGGGAATTCCACGTCGTAACAGATCAGAACTCCCACGCGCAGGCCGCCGATCTCGACGCGAGCGGGGTGGCGACCGGGCACGAACGTGTCCTTTTCCCAGCTTCCGAACAAGAGGCGTTTATAGTATCGGCCGATCTCATCGCCGGAGGCAGAAAAGATCACGGCCGCGTTGCGGATTCCCTCGGCGGAGAGGAGATGCGTGCCCATCACGATGGCCATGTTCTTCGCTGCCGCAAGCTCTCCGACGGTGGCGAGCATCTCTTCGACATCGCCCAGGTCATCGGGCGTCAGCCCCGGGATATGGTAGCCGGTCAGGTAGCCCTCGGGGAACACCACCAGTCCCGCGCCGGCCGCGCCCGCCTGCGCCAGCACCCGTTCGACCTCGCGCAAGGTGGCTGCTCGATCACCTGGCGCGCCTTCGCCCTGCCATATGGCCAGTCGCAACGTCATGTCGTCTCCTTCATCGCGAAATCGAGCACGATGCGCCCGCGCAGCTCGCCGCGTGCAAGCCGTTCAAAACCTTCGGCGATCCGCTCGAAAGGCAGAACCTCGTGATGGACCGAGAAGGGGTGCTGTCTGGCGAAATCGAGAAAATGCCGAAGCTCCGCACGGGTGCCGACCGAAGAGCCCATGACCCGGTGGCCGCCATTGATGAGCCACATCATGGAGAGCGGCACAGGATCGCGCACCAGGGCCACTGCCACGATCTGGCTGAGCGGATTTGCGACTTCGGCCACCATGTCCCAGACCGAGTCTGTCGGCGCGAAATTGAGCGTGATGTCCGCGCCACCCCAGGCGCGTATGGCCTGTGCCGCGTCGGGCGGCACGGCGAGCTCGGCTCCCCGCGACAGGGCTTCGCCGCGGCGCTGCCGGTCGGGCTCCACGACCGCGACGCGCAGGCCCCGCGCACGGGCGATCTCGATGGCATACTGGCCAAGCCCGCCGGCGCCCAATACAAGCAGGCGCTGCCCGGCCCGAACCTCGCAGCGGGCCAGGGCGGACCAGGCGGTGAGCCCCGCACATAGCAGCGGGCCGGCCGTGACCGGGTCGATCTCTTCCGGGATGCGCGTCGCGAAGCGGCTGTCCAGAAGCGCGAATTCCGCGAAGGCACCGGCGGCATCGAGCCCGCGGGCGCTTTGCTCGGGGCAAAAGGTTTCGCGCCCAAGCAGGCAGGGATCGCAATCGAGGCATGTCCGATAGAGCCAGGGCAGGCCGACCCGGGTTCCAGCCGGGATCGGACCGTCGCCGGCCACGATCCTGCCCACGCCTTCGTGCCCCAGGATCAGGGGAAACGCATCGCCAGGCAGCGGTTCGTCACCCTGCAGAACGTGGAGGTCGGAATGGCACAGGCCGCATGCTTCCAGCCTGACAAGGTATTCGCCCTTGCCGGGCCGGGGCACCGGAACCCGGCCCAGGCGCAACGGCTGGCCCGGCGCCTCACACAGCGCGGCCAGCATGGTGTCGGGGAGGTTATCCATTCTCGACCCGCTCGGCCCCGAGCAGACGCGGCAGATTTCCGTAGATGCCGATCAGGCCGAAGGCCAGCGCGGCCAGCCCCACGAACAGCACCGAGACCACGCCCATGATCGGCGTGTAGCCGTAGCGCAACGAGTTGAAGATCTTGATCGGCAAGGTTTCGACGGTGAAGCCCGCGACCATGTAGGCGATGATGTATTCGTTCAGCGACAGCACGAAGGCAAAGGCATAGCCCGAGAGCATGAAAGGTGTCAGCAGCGGGAGGATGATGGTCCGCAGGACCTGGCTCCGCGTCGCCCCCATGGTTCGCGCCGCCTCGATCAGGGACCTGTCCACGGCGGCCAGCCCGAGGCTTATCGTGACCAGCGGCAGGGTGACAAGGAACACGCCATGCGAGATGATCGTGGCCGTCATCTGCCCGTACATCCCGAGCGACACCCAGAACACCAGGAAACCGAGTGCGGAGATCACCGGCGGAAGCATGAACGGCGCGACGCCCAGAACATAGAGGCCGCGGGCCAGCCAGTTGTTTCGCGACCAGGCATGGAGCGCCAGGGGCAGGGCGATGGCGACGGCCAGCAGGCTGGAGATCGTGGCGATGACGAGCGAGTTGCGCAGCGGCACCAGCCAGTCGGAGTTCCGGAAAAGTTCAGCATACCATCGCAGCGACAGATCCTGTGGCGGAAACCGCAGGCTTTGCTGGCCGTTCAGCGACACTCCGGCCACGACGAAAATCGGTGCGGCCAGCAGCGCGAGGATCGCGACGACATAGGCCAGCTGAAGACGATACGTCATGGCTCGGCTCCCTTGTCGCGGCCGAGCAGCAGCGAAAGCCCGACCATCGCCAGCGACACCAGCAGCAGCAGCACGGCCATCGCGGCGGCGAAGGGCAGGTTCGACTGGAAGATCGCCTGATCGGTGATGTGAACCGACAACGTCCAGTGCTGCGGCCGGCCCAGGACCTGCGGCAACAGGTAGATACCCAGCGTGAACACGAAGACGAGGATCAGCGCGCCGACCATCGGCTTGCGCAGCATCGGCAACGTCACGGTTCTGAAGGTCTGAAGCGGGGAGGCCCCCATCATCCGGGCGGCTTCGCCAAGTTCGGGATCGAGACGCGAGACCGGCGGGTAGAGCACGAGGACCGAATAGGGCAACGCAAGATAGCACATGCCGATCATCAGGGCGAGAAGGCTGGGTGTATAGGCCTGCGATTGCTCGATGATCCCCAGCGCGGCCAGCAGATTTCCCACCCCGGCGGTTTGCGACAGCAAGGTGGACAGGGAAAAGCCGATAATGACTTCCGACAGCGACAGGACCGACAGCAGGATCACCAGTACAATCGTCTGCCCGCGCCGTTTCAGCCGTGCAAGGCTGAGCGTGAAGGGAAAGGCCAGCAGAACGCAGATGATGGCAGCGGCCGCCGAAAACAGGATCGAGGTCAGCAGGACGCGCCCGAAGAAGACGGAGAAGAAGCGCCTGTAGCTGTCGAGTTCGAAGCCCGGTTCGAAAAAGCCACCCGGCACCCGGTGCGCCACGCTGACCGAGAGCATGATCGCAAAGGGCACAAGGAAGAAGATCAGGAGCCAAAGGGTCGGCACAATCGCAAGCCAGCCCGGCGTGGGATTTCGCGACAGCGCGCTCATGCCCGGAACACCACGCGCTTGCCCGGCGCAAAACTCACTCCCACCTCGTCTCCCAGCGCGATGTCGGGCCGCGCGCCGGGCGCATAAAGCGCGGTGATTTCGCGATCGCCCTGATCGAGGACATACTGGATGCTTTCGCCGAGGTCGCGAATGAAGATGACCTTCGCCGAGAGTCCTGTGCCGGGCGCCCCGAGCCGGACATCCTCGGGCCGGACCGAAAGCACGAGGCCGGTGCCGGGATCGGCCTTGATGCGGTCTTCGGTCGTTGCCTCGAAGCGGCAATCGAGGATCTCGATGCTGTTGTCGGAATGAAGCGTGCAGGGAAGCAGGTTGGAGGTGCCGATGAATCCCGCGACGAAGGCATTGGCCGGATCGCGGTAGATCTCCATCGGCGAGCCGATCTGCTGCACCCGCCCCTCGTTCATCACGATCACGATGTCGGCCATGGTCAGGGCCTCCTTCTGATCATGGGTGACGACGATCGTGGTGACGCCGAGGCGCTGCTGAAGCTGGCGCAGTTCCACCTGCATGTGCTCGCGCAGGTTCGCGTCGAGCGCCGACAGCGGCTCGTCCAGCAAGAACACCCTGGGATCGATGGCCAGGCCTCTGGCGATGGCGACCCGCTGCCGCTGGCCGCCGGAAAGCTGATGAATGCGACGCTCTCCGAGACCCGACAGTTGCACGAGATCCAGAAGCTGCTCGACGCGCGCCCGTGCATCCGCGTTCGGCCGCCCCCGGATCGTCAGCGGATAGGCAATGTTCTCCGCAACGCTGAGATGCGGGAAGAGCGCCAGCGACTGGAACACCATCCCGAATTCGCGTTTTTCCGGCGGAACCGTGGTCTGATCCTCGCCCGCGACAAGAATTTGTCCGTCCGAGGGCGTTTCGAGACCGGCGAGCAGGCGCAGGAGCGTGGTCTTGCCGCAGCCCGACGGCCCGAGAAGGCAGACGAATGTCCCGTCCGGGATATCGAGGCTGACATCTTCCACCGCGGTCAGGCTGCCAAATCGCTTGGTGATGCCGCGCAAGGACAGCTCGGTCATGGGGTCTTCCTTGTTGTCGCGGCCGGCCCGAAGATGGCTCGGGCCGGCCCGTCACCTGGCGTGTCAGCCCGTGACGATTTCAGACCATTTCTGGTTAACCCAGTCCGCCTTGTCGACATAGAGCTCGTAGCGCGGCAGGATCGGCGCCAGATCCGAGGAAACGGCGGCGAATTCCTCGTCCGTCAGATCCGTCATGTCGCGCGGGATCGTCGGTGCCGTGCCAACAAAGCGCGACAGTTTCGACTGGATTTCGGGCTGCGCCATGTAATCGATGAAGACCTGGCTGGCCTCGATCGCCTCCGAGGCTTTCGATACCACCCAGGAGCCGGAATCGAGCACCGCGCCCTCCTTGGGGAAGGTCGACCGCACCGGCTTGCCATCGGAAGCGGCCAGCCCCGTCACGTCGTGGTAGTACTGGCCCATCGGGATTTCGCCGGTTTCCAGGGCCTGCTGGAACTGGCCCTCGTCGCGGTACCACAGGCGCACATTTGGCTTCACCTCAGCCAGCTTGTTCATCACCTCCAGCACACCCTCTTCGGTGACAAGGATGTCGGTGTCGCCAAAATGGGTATGTGCCGTGATCTCCAGCAGGAAGGAGTTCGATGCCAGCGCCAGAAGTCCGAGGCGGTTCTCGTTGGCCGGATCCCACAGCGCGCTCCAGCTCTCGGGCGGCTCGGGATAGACATCCGTGTTGGTCACGAGCGAGATGTACCAGGCTACCGCGCCGGTGCCGTAGAACCCGCTGCCCTCGTAGCCGTGCACGAAATGGTCCGGCAGGTTGTCCACGTTGGGCATCGCGCCACGGTCGAGCTCGGCCCAGAGCTCCGCGCGCGCGCCGCGGATCCGGGCGACCTGGGCCATCATCGAGACATCCGCCGGCGCCTGTCCGGCGCGGGCAGCCTGCTGGAGTTGCACCAGCCACGCCTCGCCCGTGGGCTCGGCGATCGATTCGACGTCGATGCCGGTGGCCTCGGTGAAATCGGGGTAGATATGCTCCTTGAAGCTTTCCTCGAAATACCCGCCATAGGTGCCGACCTTGAGCGGCTGCCCCTGCGCCCGCAGCACGGACGGGGCTGCAAGCGTCCCCAGCGCGGCCGCACCTGCCGAAGCCATGAATTCACGTCTCTTCATCATTGTCTGTCTCCCTGTCGTTGAGGTCATTTTGTGCCCTGAGGTACATCTGGAAGAACACAGAGCATCTCGTACAGCAAATTCGCGCCGATCAGCGCGGTATTGCCGGACGGATCGTAGGGCGGCGACACCTCGACCAGATCGCAGCCCACGATGTTCAGGTCGCGACAGCCGCGGACGATCTCCAGCGCCTGCCAGGTGGACAGGCCGCCCGGCTCCACCGTTCCGGTCCCGGGTGCGAAGGCCGGATCGAGGCTGTCGATGTCGAAGGAGATGTAGACCGGCCTGTCCCGCACGGTATCCCTGACCTTCTGCATCAATGGAGCCAGGGAGCGATACCAGCACTCTTCGGCCTGCACCACTGTCCAGCCTTGCGCACGGCTCCAGTCGAAATCGTCGCGGGAATAGCCCGTGCCGCGCAGACCGATCTGGAATACCCTGTCATTGTCCAGGCAGTCGTCCTCCCATGCCCGGCGGAACGGGCAGCCATGCGCGACCTTCTCACCGAACATCTCGTCGTTGATGTCGGCATGGGCATCCACGTGGATCAGCGCCACGGGCCCGTGAACCTTCCTCATGGCGCGCAGGATCGGCCATGTCAGGGTATGGTCCCCGCCCAGCGTCAAGGGGGTCGCGCCGGCCGCGAGGATGTCGTCGAAATGGGCCTCGATGATGCCGACCGAGCTTTTCAGGTCGAAGGTATTGATGGGGACATCGCCGATATCGGCGACCTGAAGCCGATCGAAAGGCGCGGCGCCGGTGGCCATGTTGTAGGGCCGCAGCATCCGGCTTTCATCCCGGATCTGGCGCGGGCCGAGCCGTGCCCCGGGGCGGTTCGAGGTTCCGATATCCATCGGGATGCCGACGAAACACGCGTCGAGCCCTTGGGCACTGTCCCGTGCCGGCAGCCGCATCATCGTCGCAGGCCCGCCGAAGCGCGGCATGTCATTGCCGCCGAGTGGCTTGTTCAAGCTGCGCATCACGGGGTCCCGTCTTGCAATTATCGCTCATTTCCAGACGCCATGATTGCCGGAGTTGGGGCAAGCTCGAATATCAGCTTGTGAATAGATACATTTGCCATGTCAAATGTATGAGGTCGCGCGGCCGGTAAGCAGACCTTCCGCCGGGATCGCCGCAACTGGCGAAGCGCCGGGATGAAGCGTCGGGGCGTTGGCAAAGCCGCGCCGGGCATGTAGCACTTTGCCGAACCGCAAGGGAGAGATCCATGACCGCGCTGCTCGATACCGTCGATCCCGATGGGCTGCTGGAATACTCGGTGGTGTTCACCGACCGCTCGCTCAACCACATGTCCGCCGCCTTCCAGCAAGTGATGCGCGACATCTCCGCCATGCTGAAGGAGGTCTACAGCGCCGAAGGCGTCGCGCTGGTGCCCGGGGGCGGCACCTACGGGATGGAGGCGGTGGCCCGCCAGTTCGCCCGCGGCCACAAGGTGCTGGTCGTGCGCAACGGATGGTTCTCCTACCGCTGGAGCCAGATCGTTGAAACCGGCGGCATCGCCTCGGAGGCGGTGGTGCTGAAGGCAAGGCAGACCGGCAATGGCCCGCGATCGCCCTTCGCGCCCGCGCCGATCGAGGAGGTGACGGCAAGGATCCTCGAAGAAAAGCCCGCGGTGGTCTTCGCCCCGCATGTAGAGACCTCGGCCGGCGTGATCCTGCCCGACGAATACGTGACGGCGCTGGCCGGCGCCGCGCACGAAGTGGGCGCGCTGATGGTGCTGGACTGCATCGCCAGCGGCGCGGTCTGGGTGGATATGCAGGCCACAGGCGTCGACGTGCTGATCTCGGCGCCGCAGAAGGGCTGGTCGGCCTCGCCCTCGGCGGGACTGGTGATGATGTCGCCGCTCGCGCTGGCCCGGCTCGACGAGACCGAGAGCGACAGTTTCGCGCTCAACCTCAAGACCTGGACCAACATCATGCGCGCCTATGAAAAGGGCGGCCATGCCTATCATGCCACCCTGCCCACGGATGCGCTGCGGGGCTTTCGCGACGCGATGGCGGAAACGAGGGATTTCGGATTCGAGGCGGCGCGCGAGGCGCAATGGGCGCTGGGTGACGGGGTGCGCGCGATGCTGGCCGGGCGCGGCGTCGTTTCGGTGGCCGCCGAGGGCTTCGGCGCGCCCGGCGTGGTGGTGAGCTATACCGAAGATCCCGAGATCCAGTCCGGCCGGGCCTTCATGACGCAGGGGCTGCAGATCGCAGCGGGCGTGCCGTTGGCCGTGGACGAGCCCGAAGGCTTCATGACCTTCCGGCTGGGGCTGTTCGGGCTGGACAAGCTGCGCGATGTCGAGGGAACGCTGGCGCGCCTTCGACCGGCGGTCGAGGCGGTGCTGTAGGGCGGGCCACGGGGCAGGGCGGCGCCGGCGCGAAAGCGCCCGCCGGGACGCCCGTTGCAGCGTCAGCCGCGCGCGCCCAGCCCCAGCTGCATCAGGGTGCGCCGCACCGGGGCCAGCGAATAGATCGCCTCGATCCCGGCCGCCCGCGCATCGCGCAGCGGCTGGGCCGATTGCATCGACACCCGGTTGAGCAGGGTGATCCCGGTGACCCGTGCCTCCACGTCCAGCCGTCGCGCGCGGGCATAGCTGTCCAGCATCTGCGCATCGCCCAGGCCCTCGGGGCGCGCCTCGGCCAGGTCCAGAAGCGTTGCAAGGTCGCGCAGGCTCATGTTCAGCCCCTGCGCGCCGATCGGCGGCATCACATGCGCGGCCTCGGCCACCAGGGCCAGACGCTCGCCCGACATGCGTTCGGCGGTCTGCGAGATGATCGGCCAGATCGTGCGATGCGAGGCCAGCGTGAGCGGGCCCAGCAGGTGGCACGAGCGTTCGGTCATCGCCCGCTCGAACTCGGGCACCGGCAGATCCTGAAGCCGCACAGCCTCGGGGCCTTCCTCCATCCACACGATGGCCGACGAAGGCCGGCCCTCGTGATCGGGCAGCGGAACCATGGTGAAGGGCCCACCCGTGCGGTGGATCTCGGTCGAGACATTTTCATGCGGAAGCGGGTGGGTGACGGCAAAAGCCAGTGCCTTCTGACCGAAACGGGTGGTCTTCACCTCGATGCCCGCGGCCCGGCGCATGGCAGAATCGCGCCCGTCGGCGGCCACGACCAGCCGCGCGCGGGGGCGCGTGCCATCCGACAGCGTGACCCGCGCCTCGGCGGTGCGGGTGAAGAGATCGGTCGCCGCGATACCCGGACGGAAGGTGACGTTGGGCAGCTCCGCCAGCCGCGCCACCATCTCACGTCGCAGCAGCCAGTTCGGCAGGTTCCAGCCGAAGGGCAGATCCGAGATGTCGGAGGCGTTGAAATCCTTGCTCACGCGGGGCGTGCCGGGCGCACCGCCCGCATCCACGATCCGCATGACCTGCAGCGGCGCGGCATGGGGCGCCAGGCGTTCCCACAGGCCGGCGCGAACCAGAAACCGCTGCGCGGGTTGCAGGAAGGCGGTGGTCCGCAGGTCGGAGCCGGCATCGTCGCGCCCCGTGACCGGTGGCGCCGGATCCACGCAGAGCACGCTGAATCCTGCGCTGCCGAAGGCGGCGGCGGCGGTCAGGCCGGCCGGGCCGCCGCCCGATACGATGATGTCGAAATCCATGCCTGCCCTCCCTTTCTGGCGCTCAAGCTAGCGCGGGGGACAGGGCGGCGCCATGCGGCATCGCCCCGCCGGTCACTTGCCCACGGTGATGAGCAGCAGCACGATCCAGATCACCGGCACCGCAGCCAGCGCGGCCATCGACAGCGCCGGCAGGCCCCAGGTGGCCACCGCGAGGATCAGCAGCGTCGCCAGAATGACCAGCAGGTAGTAGATGTTGTCGGACGACCCGTAGAGCAGGTCGCGCGCGATCCAGCCGATCACCGGCAGCGACAGCAGGATCCGCAGCGGGAGAGGGGGGCGAGACGACGTTTCGTTAAGGGACATGAAACACTCCTGTTTGCGCGTTTGCCGTCACATAGAGGACGGCCGACCGAACCGGAACGGGCACTTTGCCGCAGTGTGGCACTCTGCCCGTGACGATACGCGGCCCGCGCCCACGCGCTCAGACCAGTCGCGCCAGGAAACCTGTCAGATCGTCGGTATGGTGGTGGATGTGATCGGCCGCATGCGGCTCGGGCGCGACGTGGACGGTGCGCATTCCCATCGCATGCGGCGCGGCCAGGTTGCGCGGATCGTCCTCGAACATCGCGGCCCGGCCCGGCGTCACGCCATCGACAGCGAAGACGGTCTCGAAGGCCACCCGCCGGGGCTTGGGCTGAAAGCCCGCATGTTCCACCCCGTAGACCGCGTCGAACAGGCCGGAAAGGCCGCGCGCCTCCAGCACCCGTTCGGCATAGGGCGCGCTGCCATTGGTGTAGACGATCCGTCGGCCGGGCAGGGCGCGGATGCGTGCCGCCAGCCCGGCATCGCGATCCAGATGGCGCAGGTCGATCTCGTGCACCTCGGTCAGATAGGGGCCCGGGTCGACCCCGTGCTCTTCCATCAGCCCGGCGAGGGTGGTGCCGTACCGCAGCCAGTAATCCTTGCGCAGGCGGTCGGCCTCGGCCCGGTTCACCCCCAGCGCATCCATCACGAAACGGGTCATCCGAACCTCGATCTGGTCGAAGAGTCGGGCCTGGGGAGGATAGAGCGTGTTGTCGAGGTCGAAGACCCAGTGGGCGACATGATCGAAAAGCTGTTTCGGCATGGGGGGAAGCTAGGGTGTCGCAGCGCCGCGCGCAATGACCGCCTTGTTGGCGCCCGCTGGCTTGGATAACCTTCCGCAGCGCGTCAGAATGGAGGCCGCCCTGCATGAACCAGATCAATCCGGTGAAGCCGCAGCAGAAGGATGCCTACACGCTCATCCTGGAGGCGATCGACATGGGCACCTACCGACCCGGCGACCGCCTGGTGGAATCCGAGCTGGCCGAGCGGTTCGGCGTCTCGCGCACACCGATCCGCGAGGCGCTGCAGCGCCTGGAGACGCAATCGCTGCTTGCGCGCGACGGCCGCTCGCTGATCGTGGCCTCGCTCGATCACAACCAGATGGCCGAGCTTTACGTCGTGCGCTGCGAGCTTGAAGGGCTGGCGGCGCGGCTGGCCGCGCGTCACGCCACCGAAGAGGAAGTGCGCGTGCTCAAGGACATGGTGGAGGAGGACCGCGCGCTGTTGAGCGATCCTTCGGCGCTCGCACGGGCGAATCGGCGCTTCCACAAGCAGATCCACCTGGCCTCGCACAACCGCTACCTGGTGCAGCAGCTCGATCTCGTGCATCGCTCGATGGCGCTGATGGCGACAACTTCGCTGGCGGCCGAGGGCCGCGGCGAGAAGGCGCTGGCCGAACATGCCGCGATCGTGGACGCGATCGAGCGGCGCGACGAGCAGGCCGCCTACACGGCGTTGCGTGATCACATTTCGGTGGCCTTCGTGACCCGGCTGAAGCTCGATTCGGCGGCCGCGGAGCGCGGCACCTGATCCTTGCGCCGCGCCCGGGCGGATCGCAGCGAATGGCCATGCGCCGTCTTGTCCCAGAAGAACGGCTTTCCGGCCAGCTCGTAGAGCGCCTTGTAGGCGGCCAGCGCCCCGAGCGGAAAATACAGGTGCATCGTCGGCACCCAGCGGCCCAACCGGCGATGGCGCGTCCGCGCCACCGCGGCGAAACCGATGGCCAGCGCCACCGCCTCCGAGGCCAGGAAGGCGGCGCCCATCCAGAGCAGGGACGTGCGGCCGATGACGGGCTCCAGCGGATGCGGCAGCCCGAATGGCACCATCCAGAGCGACCACAGCACCGGGGCCAGCAGGAATTGTGTGGCCGCGGTGCCCAGCAGCAGCTGGAAGCCCAGGAAACGCCGGGCGCCCAGCTGTTTCAGTAGCCGCAACGGCCGGCGCATATGCACGAGATAGGTGAGCATGAAGCCCTTGAGCCAACGAGAGCGTTGGCGCACCCAGGGCCAGATCCGGTGTGTCGCCTCTTCGTGGGTGGTGCTGGCCAGCATTTCCGTGCGCCAGCCATGACGGGCGAGTCGAAAGCCCAGATCGCAATCCTCGGTCACGTTATGGGCGTCCCAGGCGCCCAACCGTTCCAGAGCGTCGCGGCGGATGAACAGCGTGGTCCCGCCCAGCGGGATGGCGAAGCCCAGCCGCGCCAGTCCCGGCAGAACGATGCGGAACCAGGTTGCGTATTCGATGGTGAAGCAGCGCGAGAGCCAGGAACTGCTTGTGTTGTAGTAATCCAGCACCCCCTGCAGGCAGGCCAGGTCGGGCGGGGCCTCGGCGAACCGCGCGGCCACCCGGTGCAACTGCCACGGATCGGGCGCGTCCTCGGCATCGTAGATGCCCACGATCTCGCCGCGGGCGAAGCGCAGCGCGTAGTTCATCGCACGCGGCTTGGTGCGCAGGCTGCGTTCGGGCACCTCCACCACCCGCATCCAGGGCGGCAGGCGGGCGTCTTCGAGCGCGGCGCGGGTCTTGTCGTCCGCTTGCTCCAGCACAAGGATCACGTCGAGCGCCGCGCGCGGATAGCGCAGCCGCTCCAGCCGCCGCAACAGGGTGTGGGCGATGTCGCTTTCATCGAAAAGCGGCGCCAGAACGGTGATGCAGGGCACGGTTTCGGGCAGCACGGGCGGCGTTTCGGCCTCGGCGCGGCGGGGGGGATGCAGGGCAAAGGCGAGGGCCTTCATGCCCGTGGCGGCCAGCAGCGTCAACGCGGCCCATAGAAAGAGCGCGGCGAAGAACAGCCCCGGAACCAGCAGCACCGCGACGATCGCGGCCGCGCCGGCGGCGATCAGCCCCAGCCGCCGAGGCCCGTGTGGCGCGCCCCAGCCGCGGCAGCTTTCCGCGGCCGGCACGCTGGCCTCGGCCGCCTCGGCCAGTGCCGCGCCATGGGCTGCGGCGATGGCATCCTCGATCTCGGACTCCGCGGCGACCGCCATCCGGACCGGCTTCAGCCGGTCCGGGAGGCGCCGCATCAGCGCCTCGAAGGCCTCGGGCCGGCTAGTGGCGATCACCGTGGCGCCGCCGCTGCGGGCCCAGGGAAACACGCCATGTTGCAGGCAGAATTCCGGCGTCAGCAGCGCGGACAGCGCGGGATCCGGCCGGCTGCCCACGGCCTCGATCCGCTCTGCGCCCCATTGCAGCGCCAGCGCCTCACGCAGTCCGGCCTCGTCGACAAGGCCCGCCGCCAGGCAGACCCGGCCCAGCGGCGCCCCGGTGCGGCGATGCGTCTCCAGCGCCTGAAGCAGATCCTCGGCCGAAAGGCGGCCGGTGTTGCACAGGATGCGGCCAAGTGGCTGGCGGTAGTGCCGGGTCAGCCGTGTCAGTTGCGGATCGAGCAGTCCTGGCTTGCTCATGTCTCGTGTCACTCCGGCGCGAGCGCGCAGAGTGACACTGGAACTTCAAGGTTAACGCTGGGTTAATGCGCGCGCTCAGGCGCGGCTGGCCATGTCCGCGGCGAAACGCTCGAAAAGGTAGTAGCTGTCCTGCGGGCCGGGGCTGGCCTCGGGATGATGCTGGACCGAATAGACCGGCCGATCCCGCAGCCGGATGCCGCAATTCGATCCGTCGAAGAGCGAGACATGGGTTTCCAGCACATCGTCCGGCAGGCTTTGGGCATCCACCGCGAAGCCGTGATTCATCGAGGTGATCTCCACCTTGCCGGTTTCCAGATCCTTCACCGGGTGGTTCGCGCCGTGATGGCCGTGGTTCATCTTGATCGTCCTGGCCCCCAGCGCCAGCGCCAGCATCTGGTGGCCCAGGCAGATGCCGAAGACCGGCAGATCGCGCTTCAGCACGTCCCGGATCATCGGCACCGCATAGGCGCCGGTCGCCGCCGGGTCGCCCGGGCCGTTGGACAGGAACACGCCGTCCGGATCATGCGCGAGCACCTCCTCGGCGGTGGCGGTGGCGGGCAGCACGGTGACCTCGCAGCCGGCGCTGGCCAGGCAGCGCAGGATGTTGCGCTTGGCCCCGTAGTCCACGGCCACCACCCGGTGTTTCGCCTCGGTCTGACGGGTGTAGCCCGCGGGCCAGGCCCAGCGCATCTCGTCCCAGCGGTAGGATTGCGCGCAGGTCACGTCACGCGCCAGATCCAGCCCCTCCAGCCCGGGAAAGGCACGAGCCCGGGCCACCAGCGCATCCAGATCGAACCGGCCTTCGGGGTCATGTGCCAGCGCCACATGCGGGGCGCCCTGCTGGCGGATCGCCCGGGTCAGCCGACGGGTGTCCACCCCGCCGATGGCGATCCGGCCGCGGCGGGCCAGCCAGTCGGTCAGCGGTTCGGCGGCGCGCCAGTTCGACGGCGTGGTGGGATCCCACTTGACCACCATGCCCGCGGCCACCGGTTCGGCGGTCTCGTCATCGTCGGGGTTGACGCCGACATTGCCGATATGCGGGAAGGTGAAGGTGACGACCTGCCCGGCATAGGACGGATCGGTCATGATCTCCTGATAGCCGGTCATCGCGGTGTTGAAGCAAAGTTCGGCCACCGTCTCGCCGGTCGCGCCGAAGCCGCGGCCGTAGAATACGGTGCCATCGGCAAGAGCGAGGCAGGCGGTGGGGCGGTCGGGCCGTGTCTGGGCCATGGGGCGAGTCTCCGGCAAGCAAATCTGCGGCAACCTATGCCCATGGCGGCAAAGCGTCAAGCCTCCGACGGAGTTCGGTAAATTGAACAAAACCAATATGTTGAGCTGCAAAGTGCCGCAGTTGTGTCGGTGCGTGCGCTCCGATATGCTGCAGGTTCGACACATCGTGGGGGATGAGGTGGACCATGGATTTGCGGACGCGGATCAACGCAGCTCTGAAACAGGCCATGAAGGAGCGCGATGCCGAACGGCTGGCGACCCTGCGGCTGATCAACGCCGCCATCAAGGATCGCGAGATCGCGATGCGGGGCGAAGAGGGCGAGACGGGCGTCGGCGATCCCGAGGTGCTCGACATCCTGGGGCGGATGCTCAAGCAGCGGCAGGAAAGCGTGCGCGCCTATGAAGAGGGCGGGCGGCTGGACCTGGCCGAGAGCGAACGCCGCGAGATCGACGTGATCGAGGAATTCCTGCCACGCAAGCTGAGCGAGGCGGAGGTCGACAAGGCGATTACCGCCGCGATCTCCGAAACCGGCGCAAGCTCGATCCGCGACATGGGCAAGGTGATGGGGGTGCTGAAATCGCGCCATGCCGGGCAGATGGATTTCGGCGAGGTCGGGCCGATGGTGAAGGCCCGCATCGGCTGATCCGCGGGCACCGCGGCGCTCAGGCGTCCGCGGTGCCACCGAACCCGGTTTCGATCGCGGCGAGTTCCTGCGGATCGGTCACGCGGAACCGCTCGACGAAGCGGGTCTTGAACCCCACGCGCCCGCGCCGCGCGCCGAAATTCTCGCCGTGGTTCACCTCGTAGAGCACCGCCGGCTCCGCCAGCGGCGACAGCGGGCGCCCGGCCAGCCGCGCGAGATAGGGAAACATCCGGTGCTCATGGGCGGTCATGCCCCGCAGGAAGGCCAGCGTCTCGGCCTGCTGGTGCAGCAGGTCGAAGCGCGGCGCGGCGCAGCTGCCGCAGAGTTTCCAGAACGGTTTGCGCAGCGGCTGGCGCAGGTCGGGCGGCCCGGCCCGGCCCACCGCGCCGGTCTGCGCGTTGCGCACATAGCCCCGGGCGACCAGAAAGCCCCCGGGCACGGGACGCGCCAGCATCCGCTGCACGAGGTCGCGATGCGGCAGGTCGTCTGCGTCGAAGCTCATGGCATAGCCCGCCGCGAGACCCGCCTCGGGCAGTGCCCGGCACAGCGTGTCCAGTTTGCGCCACTTGTCGTTGCCCTGCACGGTTTCGGTGAAGGGCAGGAAGCCGATGCGTGGATCGGTGGGCAGAAGGGGCCGGTCCTGGCTGCAGATCACGGCCCGCCAGCGCGGATCGGACTGCGCCAGCAGGCCGCTCAGCGTCGCGCCAAGCCGCGCCTCCACCGCCGCCCAGTCACCGATGTGGTGCCGGCCTACCAGCGGGATCAGGAATACCACGCCTTCGGGCGCAGCGATGCAGGGGCCCGTCTGCCGCAGCCGCAGCGCGGCGGACTCGGAGGCGGCCAGCCCGGGCAGCCGGAGCGCGGCCCGGGGGCCGGCCAGTGCCGCAAAGGTGCGCAGCCGCAGACGCCGGAGTTTCGGGGTGGCGAGGGCCTGGGCCATGCGGGTCAGTCCCGACCGGCGGCGTCGCGCAGCCGATCGGCCAGATCGCCATAAAGCGCAACGCGCTCTTCCTCGCTGAGGAAGGCGCCGATCTCCACTTCGCGGCCGTTGCCCTTGAGCGTGACGTAATGCGGCACCGGGCCACCGGACGGATGCATCTGAACCCTGGCCCAGTAGGTGTTGCATTCCCAGTCCTGCGCGGGGCCGCGCGGGTTCTGCCGGGTCAGGCGGATCTGGCGATCGTCGAGATGCAGCTGCTCGACGATCTCGCCGTCGCGGTAGCTGCGGCGCAGTCCCCACCACAGCCCCGCCAGCACCAGCAGGATGAAGGGCAGCAGCCCCCACATCACCACCGTTCCGATCACCGCCAGCAGCGGCACGCAGATGAAGGCGAAAGTGATCAGGATGAACGCCGCGAAGCCGTAGGGCGGCAGCGAGCGGTGCGGCCAGAGCCGCAGCTCGCAGCCGGCCTCGGGAGAGTCTGACGGGGTCCAGGCGTAGGGCATGGCGGACATTATCTGCGCTTGTCCTCGAACGGCAAGGGCCCCGGTGCAGCACCGGGGCCCTCGGTCTTTCCGGCGGGCCGGGGCCCTAGTGGGCGTGCTCCCGGTCCCAGTCCTCGCGCTTGGGAAGCTGCTCGAACGTGTGTTCGGGCGGGGGCGAGGGCAGGGTCCATTCCAGCGTGTCGGCGTATTCGTTCCAGTAGTTGTTTTCGGTCACGCGGGCGCCGCGCAGCAGGCTGTAGGCGATCATGACCAGGAAGAACAGGAAGGAGGCGAAGGCGAGATAGGCGCCCCAGCTGGAAACCGCGTTCCAGTAGGCATAGGCCTCGGGATAGTCGATGTAGCGCCGCGGCATGCCCTGGCGGCCCAGGAAGTGCTGCGGGAAGAAGGTGAGGTTGGCCCCGATGAAGAACAGCCAGAAATGTATCTTCCCGGCCCATTCGGGATACTGGCGCCCGGTCATCTTGCCGAACCAGAAATAGATGCCGGCGAAGATCCCGAACACCGCACCCAGGCTCATCACGTAGTGGAAATGAGCCACCACGTAATAGGTGTCGTGATAGGCCCGGTCCACGCCGGCCTGGCTGAGCACGATGCCCGTCACGCCGCCCAGCGTGAACAGGAACACGAAGCCTATGGCGAACAGCATCGGCGTCCTGAACTCGATCGAGCCGCCCCACATCGTGGCGATCCAGCTGAACACCTTCACGCCGGTGGGCACCGCGATGACCATGGTGGCCAGCATGAAATAGCTCTGCTGGGTCACGCTCATGCCCACGGTGTACATGTGGTGCGCCCACACGACGAAGCCCAGCGCGCCGATCGCGATGATCGCCCAGACCATCGGCAGGTAGCCGAAGATCGGCTTGCGCGAGAAGGTCGAGATCACATGGCTGATGATGCCGAAGGCGGGCAGGATCAGGATGTAGACCTCGGGATGGCCGAAGAACCAGAAGATGTGCTGGTACAGCACCGGGTCGCCGCCGCCGGACGGGTCGAAGAAGGTGGTGCCGAAATTGCGGTCCGTCAGCAGCATGGTGATGGCGCCGGCCAGCACGGGCAGCGACAGCACGAGCAGCCAGGCCGTCACGAAGATCGACCAGGCGAAGAGCGGCACCTTGAACAGCGTCATGCCCGGCGCGCGCATGTTGAGGAAGGTGGTGATGAAGTTGATCGATCCCAGGATCGAGCTGGCGCCCGCCACGTGGATCGCGAAGATCGCGAGATCGACCGACATGCCGGATTCGGCGGTGGACAGCGGCGGGTAGAACACCCAGCCCACACCGGACCCGGCCTGGTCGTTGCCGCCCGGCGCCAGCACCGAGGAGATCGCCAGCAGCGTTCCGGCCACGTAGAGCCAGTAGCTGAGGTTGTTCATCCGCGGAAAGGCCATGTCCGGCGCGCCGATCTGAAGCGGCATGAAATAGTTTCCGAAGCCGCCGAACAGGGCCGGGATCACCACGAAGAACATCATCAGCACGCCATGCGCGGTGATGAGCACGTTCCACAGATGCCCGTTGGGGGTGCATTCGCCCTCGGCGGCCGGGGTGAAGCGCGCGCCTTCGAGGCACATGTACTGCACGCCGGGCTCCATGAGCTCCATGCGCATGTAGACGGTGAAGGCCACGGCGATGAACCCGACCACCGCCGCGGTGATCAGGTAGAGGATGCCGATGTCCTTGTGGTTGGTGGACATGAACCAGCGCGTGAAGAAGCCGCGCGTGTCCTCGTGCCCATGGCTGTGAATGGCGGCGTCTGCCATGTCTGCCTCCTGCTGGTGGAGCGGACGCCACGTCATGACTCGCGCAGCGCCCCGCAATTCATTCACGTATTAGAATGCCAGCCCGGCGCGGGCAATGCACCTCTTTGATCCAGATCAAGAAAAAATGCCGCAACCGGCTGCATGTTTTCGGCGGGTGACTGTCAGCCCGGCTTGACATTTTCCGCCCAATTGCTTGCGCGGTATTCCTTTTTTCGCTGGAAATCCCCACATCCGGCATACCGGACATCAAGGAGCCCCCCGCAATGCGCTACTCGCTTCTCGATCTCGCGCCCGTTCCCGAAGGCTCGGATGCGGCTCAGGCCATCGCCAACAGCGTCGACCTGGCCCGCCACGCCGAGGACTGGGGCTATCATCGTCACTGGCTGGCCGAGCATCACAACATGCCGGGCATCGCCAGCGCCGCCACCGCGGTGATGATCGGCCAAGTCGCGGCGCAGACAAGGCGGATCCGGGTGGGGGCGGGCGGCATCATGCTGCCCAACCACGCGCCGCTGACGATCGCCGAGCAGTTCGGCACGCTGGCCGCCATCCATGGCGACCGGATCGACCTGGGGCTGGGGCGCGCGCCGGGCGGCGACATGGCGGTGATGCGCGCGCTGCGCCGCGGGCTGGAGGAAGACCGCTTTCCGCAGGACGTGATGGAACTGCTGGGCTATCTCGGTCCGGCGCGCCCCGGCGCCGCGGTGCAGGCGCATCCGGGGCAGGGCAGCAACGTGCCGGTCTGGATCCTGGGCTCGTCGCTCTACGGGGCGCAGCTGGCGGCGCATCTGGGCCTGCCCTATGCCTTCGCCTCGCATTTCGCGCCCCAGGCGCTGGATCAGGCGGTGCGGATCTACCGCGAACGGTTCCAGCCCTCCGAACACATGGCGCGGCCCCGTTTCATGCTGGCGGTCAATGTCTTTGCCGCCGACACCGATGCCGAGGGCGCCCGGCTGCGGACGACGATGCAACAGGCCTTCGCCCGGCTGCGGCTGGGCCGGCCGGGCAAGTTGCCCCCGCCGGTGGAGGATATCGATGCCGAGATCGGTCCCCAGATCCGCGCCGCGGTGGACGAGGCGCTGCGGATCACCGCGGTCGGGTCTCCGGGCACGGTGCGGCGGCAGCTGCAGACCCTGATCGCGACCTACGCGCCCGACGAGCTGATCCTGACCGGCCAGATCCACGACCACGCGTCCAGGCTGCGCTCTTTCGAGATCGCCGCCGAGGTGCTGTCGGACATGGCCGAGGCGGCCTGAGCGGTCAGCCGAAAACCTCCTCGAAACTCCGCTTCAGCGCGGCATCCAGGTCGTGCATGGTGACCGGAAGGCCGAGATCCACCAGGCTGGTGACGCCGTGGCCGGTGATGCCGCAGGGCACGATTCCCTCGAAATGCTCCAGCTCCGGCTCGACATTGATCGAGATGCCGTGGAAGCTCACCCAGCGGCGCAGCCGGATGCCGATGGCGGCGATCTTGTCCTCGCGCGGGCTGCCGTCGGGCAGGGGGGGCTTGTCGGGCCGGGCGATCCAGACGCCGACGCGGCCCTCGCGGGTTTCGCCCCGCAGCCCGAACTCCGCCAGCGTCAGGATCACCCAGCGTTCCAGCGATTCGACGAAGCGGCGCAGGTCGCGCCCGCGCTTGCCGAGATCCAGCATCACATAGGCCACCCGCTGGCCCGGCCCGTGATAGGTGTATTGCCCGCCCCGCCGGGCCTCGTAGACCGGGAACCGGTCGGGCGCCCGCAGATCCCGGGCGTCGGCAGAGGTGCCCGCGGTGTAGAGCGGCGGGTGCTCCAGAAGCCAGACCGCCTCCGCCGCGCGACCCTCCAGGATGGCGGCCACGCGGGCCTCCATCGCGGCCAGCGCATCGGGATAGGGAACGGGGGCGTCCGAGGTGATCCAGTCGACCATGAACGACGCTCTAAGCGCAGTTTCGACCGCTGTCAAAGCGCGCCGGCCGGGGGCTTGCACAAGCTGCGATTTGCCTCTTCACATCGCCCGCGGCCTCCTCTATACCGCGGCCACCTACCGGATCACGTGCGGTCGTGGCGGAATTGGTAGACGCGCAGCGTTGAGGTCGCTGTGG
>JBKHDP010000022.1:0-22180 GCA_046541255.1 Paracoccaceae bacterium
CGTCGGCTGGACCCTCGTCTTCGCCCAGAACATGGCCGAGGGCGGCGGCGACATGGGGGCGCTCGTGCACGGGCTGTTGCGCGCCTGCTGGGCCGAGGAGCGAGATATCGCCGAGGACGCGGTGATCCGGGATTGCCTGTCGGATGCCGGTTTCGATCCGGGGCTGGCGGATCGCGGCCTGCTGAGCGGGGCCGAAACCTACGCCGCCACGCTGGAAGACGCGGTCGCGAAAGGCGTGTTCGGCTCGCCCTTCTACATCACCGATACCGACGAAAGGTTCTGGGGCCAGGATCGGCTGGAGGATCTGGATCTGCATCTTGCGGGCAAGCTCTGATGGGGCAGGTCGAGGCGGCGGGCTTTCCCACCCTTGTAAGGCATTTCGGAGAGGGGCCGCGCGCCGCGCTGATGATCCACTGTACGCTGGGGCAATCCGCGCTCTGGCAGCCGCTGGCCGAGCGGCTGGGCGATCTGCTGAGCATGACTGCTTTCGACCTGCCGGGCCACGGAGGCAGCGGCGCCTGGCAGGGCCCGGGCGACGTGCAGGCGCTGGCGGTGCGGATGGCGGCCGACCTGCTGGGCACCGGCCCGGCCGATGTGATCGGCCATTCCTTCGGCGGAACGGTGGCCTTGCGGCTGGCGGCCGAACGGCCCGAACTGGTGCGCAGTCTCACGCTGATCGAGCCGGTCTTCTTCCAGGTGCTGGCGAAGGACCGGCCGGAGCTGATGGCCGAGCATGACCTGCAAATGCAGCCCTATGCCGATGCCGTGGCGCGCGGCGACTGGAGGGAGGCCGCGCGGCTCTTCACCGCGGTCTGGGGCGACGGGCGGCCCTGGGACAGCCTGCCTGACGAACAGCGAAGCACCATGGCGCGCCGGATGCCCGTCGTGGAGGCCGCCTCGGAGGCCATCCTCGCCGATGCCGGGGCGGTGCTGGCCTCGGGCGCCCTGGAACGGATGGCGTGTCCCACGCTGATCGTGGAGGGCGCGGAATCGCCACGCTATATCGGTGCCGTGTGCGAGCGGCTGGCCGCGCGAATTCCCACCGCCCGACGGGCCGTGATCGCCGGGGCCGGGCACATGGTTCCGCTCACCCACCCGGACGCCGTGGCCCGCGAACTGCGCGATTTCCTGGGCGCCGGGGCCGCGCCCGCGGCCTGATCCGGGCTCAGCCCTTGCGGCCGAGTCGCGGCTCTTCGCCGGCGCGGATACGGGCGATATTGGCGCGATGGCGCCAGAAGATCAGCAGCGTCATGGCCGCGCCCATCAGCACCGCCTCGCCTGACCCAAGAAGCACCATCCAGATGGTGCTGCTGCCCGCGGCAAAGAGCGCCCCCAGCGACGAGATGCGCGTCACGGCCACCCCGGCCGCCCAGGTGGCGCAGCAGGCCAGCCCCACGGGCCAGGCCAGTGCCAGCAACACGCCCAGGAAGGTGGCCACCCCCTTGCCGCCGCGAAATCCCAGCCACACCGGATAACAATGGCCCGCGAAGGCGGCGAGCCCGGCAAGCTGCGCGGCGTCCTCGCCGGCCTGGTAGCGCGCCAGAAAAACCGCCAGCGCGCCTTTCGCGCCGTCCAGCAGCAGCGTGCCAGCCGCCGCCGCCTTGCTGCCGGTGCGCAGCACGTTGGTCGCGCCGATATTGCCCGACCCGATCGCCCGCGGATCGCCCAGCCCCAGCGCACGGGTCAGCACCAGTCCGAAGGAGACCGACCCCAGCAGATAGCCGATCGCGGCCCATAGCAGCAGCACAAGCGGTGCGGTCTCCGTCGCGGGCATCACCTGTCCTCCCTGCGCGTGCGATAGATCTCGCGGCCGCCAACCCATGTGGCGAGCACCTTGCCCTGCATCCGCGCGCCGTCGAAAGGCGTGTTCTTGGACTTGGAGCGCAATGTCCAGCGATCCAGCAGGAAGGGCGCGTCCGGGTCGAACAGCACGAGGTCGGCCGGCGCGCCCCGCGCCAGCCGCCCGGCCTCCAGCCCCAGCCGGCGGGCCGGGTTCAGCGACATGGCGCGAAACAGTTCGGGAAGCGAAAGCTGGCCGCCATGATGGAGCCGCATCGCCGCGGGCAGCAGCGTCTCCAGCCCGACCGCTCCGCTCGCGGCCTCCTCGAAGGGCAGGCGCTTGCTTTCCTCGTCCTGCGGCGTGTGCATCGAGCACAGGATGTCGATCAGCCCGGAGCGCAGCGCCTCCACCGCCGCCACCCGGTCGTCCTCGGAGCGCAGGGGCGGCGTCAGCTTGAAGAATGTGCGGTAGTCGGCCACGTCGAGTTCGTTCAGCGTGAGGTGGTGGATGCTGACCCCCGCCGTCACGTCCAGCCCGTTGCGCCTGGCGCGGTCCAGCGCGGGCAGGGCGCGGGCCGTGGTGACCTGGTCGAAATGCAGCCGCGCGCCGGTCATCTCGGCCAGCGCGATGTCGCGGTCTATCCCCATCCGTTCGGCCATGGGCGACACCGCCGCCAGCCCGCGCAGCGCGGCAAACTTTCCGCTGGTGGCGGCGGCCCCTGCGGAAAGGCCGGGTTCCTGCGGATGCGTCACCACCAGCGCACCGAGACCGCGGGCATAGGTCAGCGCCCGCGACAGCACCTTGGTATCGCGCACGACCCGGAACGAATCGGTGAAGGCCACGGCGCCGGCATCCATCAGGAAACCGATCTCCGTCATCTCGCGGCCGTCGCGGCCCTTGGTCAGCGCGGCCATCGGGCGGATGTTCACCGGCGCGGCCTCGGCGGCGCGGCGGGTGACGAATTCGAGACTCTCGGGCGTGTCGAGCGCGGGCAGCGTGTCGGGGCGGGTGACAAGCGTGGTCACGCCGCCCGCCGCCGCCGCCAGCCCCGCGGAACGATAGCTTTCCTTGTGCCGCTCGCCCGGCTCGCCGATCTTCACGCCGATATCGACGATGCCCGGAGCAAGACACATGCCCTGGCAATCGTGCTGCTCCGCCACCTCTTGCGGGGCCTCTTCGCCTTCCGTTCCGCGCGCGGCGATACGGCCGCGGTCCAGCAGCAGCCAACCCGGCGCGTCGGTGCCGGCCTCGGGGTCGATGAGGCGGGCATTGGTGAGAAGGATGGGTGTCACGGCGCTCTCCCGGCTTCGGCGCGGATTCGGGCCATCACCGCGTCGCGGTCGGCCAGGTACTTGATCAGATGCTTGTCGCCGCCCCGGGTCACGATCTGCACGGCGCTGCCCAGGCTGCGCAGCTTGTCGATCTCCGACAGCGAGACCTTCCGCCCGCCCGGGCCTTCGAGCATGCCGCCCGACAGGCGCCAGACATGGCCCAGCTCCTCCGAGGCGAGATACCAGCCGCGCAGGCCCACGGCGGCCAGTCCGGCCACGGCGCCAGTCCAGACATGGGGATTGCCCAGAAGCCACAGGACGATCATGGCGCCGGCCATGGCCAGCGCCGCCATCCAGGCGTGATCGCGGATATAGGTGGCCCGGTCGGCCCGGAACTCGGCTTCGGCCATCAGCCGCCCCCGAACAGCGCCGCCAGAACCAGCGCGGCGAGGAGCAGAAGGATCAACCCGATCAGCAGGCCGCGCCTGCGGCCTTCGGGCGCCGGGGTCGCGGGCGCGCCCGAGAGCGTGCCCCGCGCGCTCTCGCTGCGCAGCCTGGTGCCGACGGGCGCCGCGGCGGAGGGTTCCTCCAGACGCGCCACCAGACGCAGCGGCGCGCGCGGGGTCAGCACCTGCGCCTGTCCGCCGAAGGCCCGCGACATCACGATCGCCACATGCCCGGTCAGCCCGTCGATCCGCGATCGCAGCGGGGCCAGCTCTGCCTCGGGAATGCCGTAGCCTTCGGCCAGGTAGGCCGAAAGGCTCATCCCCTCCAGGTCGTCAAGGCGGACCACCTCGGCGCGGCTGCGGTCGAACGGGTCGGCGCCCAGCGCCTCGGCCAGCGGGTCGGGCCCGTGCTCTGGCGGCTGCATCCAGGCCGTCGCCTCGGCCTCGGGCAGGTCGAGCGCGAAGAGCCGGACCACACCGGCCTCCAGCGCGGGCAGTTCGATCCGCTCGGTCATGCCCGGACCCGCGGCTCGGAGCGGCGGAGGTTGCGCGCCAGCAGATCCATCGCCGCCATGCGCACCGCCACGCCCATCTCCACCTGTTCCTGGATCACCGACCGGTTGATGTCGTCGGCCAGCGTGCCGTCGATCTCCACCCCGCGGTTCATCGGACCTGGATGCATGACGATGGCGTCGGAGCGGGCATGCGCGAGCTTTTCGCTGTCCAGCCCGAAGCGATGGTAATACTCGCGCTCGGAAGGGATGAACCCGCCATCCATCCGCTCGCGCTGAAGCCGCAGCATCATCACCACGTCCACGTCGCGCAGCCCCTCGGCCATGTCCTGAAAGACCTCGACGCCGAACTCCTCGATACGGGCGGGCATCAGCGTGGGCGGGCCGATCAGGCGGATGCGGTTCTCCATCTTGCCCAGCAGCAGGATGTTCGAGCGGGCCACCCGCGAATGCGCGATGTCGCCGCAGATCGCGATGGACAGCCGGTGCAGCCGGCCCTTGGCCCGGCGGATCGTCAGCGCGTCCAGCAGGGCCTGGGTGGGATGCTCGTGCCGCCCGTCTCCCGCGTTCAGCACCGCGCAATTGACCTTCTGGGCCAGCAGGTCCACCGCGCCGGAATGCGGGTGGCGGACCACCAGCAGGTCGGGATGCATGGCGTTGAGCGTCATCGCCGTGTCGATCAGGGTCTCGCCCTTCTTGATCGAGCTGGCCTGCATCTGCATGTTCATCACATCCGCGCCCAGCCGCTTGCCGGCCAGTTCGAAACTGGCCTGGGTGCGCGTGGAACTCTCGAAGAACATGTTGATCTGGGTGAAGCCCGACAGCGTCTCGGTGTGCTTCTTGTCCCGCCGGTTGAAGGCCACATAGCCATCGGCAAGATCGAGGATCTCCGTGATCGCCGCGGGCGAGAGATGCTCGATCCCCAGCAGGTGCCTGTCGGTGAAGCCCATGCGCGCCGCTCCGTTGCTGCCGGGCCGCTTATAGGAAGGGTGCGGCGGCGCGGCAAGCGTTGCCGGGCCTACAGGGCGACTTCGGTGCCGATGCCCCTGGCCCGGGCGGCCTCCAGCACATGTTGCGCCGCGGCAAGATCCTGCGCGGCAATGCCGAGAGAGCGGTAGAGGGTGATTTCCGCGTCGCTCTCCCGCCCCGGCGCATCGCCCGAAAGCACCTCGCCGATCTCGGCCCGCACATGGGTTTCGTCGATCGTGCCGGCGGCGATCATGTCGACGATCTCGCCGGCCTGGACGAAGGTGGAGGGGCGGTAATCCACGAAGATCCGCGCGCGCAGCACGGCGCGGTCGTCCACTTCGCGTTTCGAAGGGATGGAGGCGCCGACAACGTTCAGGTGCTGGCCGGGCCGCAGCCATGCGCCTTCCAGCACCGGCCTGGGCGCGGCGGTGACGGTGCAGACGATATCGGCGCCTTCGACGGCGGCGCGGATGTCGCGGCCGGTCTCGAAGGCAAGACCCGGATGTCGCGCGGCGGCATGCCGGGCGAAGGCGTGGGCGCGGGCGGCATCGCGGCCCGCCACGTGGACATGTGTGATGGGGCGCACGGCCAGCATCGCCTCCAGGTGGTGCTCGGCCTGCTCGCCGTAGCCGATCAGGGCAAGGTGGGAGGCCTCCTCACGCGCCAGCGCACGGGTGGCAACGCCGCTGGCGGCGGCGGTGCGGATCGCGGTCAGCAGGCCCGCATCCATCATCGCCACGACGCCGCCCGTCTCGGCTTCGAACAGCACCATCGCGCCGCGATGCGAGGACAGGCCGCGCGCCGGGTTGCCCGGAAAGAGCGAGACCAGCTTGACCCCGTAGCACAGCGGGTCGTCCAGCGCGCCCGGCATCACACCCATGAAATTGTCCCCGCCCACCGGCACAACGTTGCGCAGCGGCAGTTCCGCCCCTCCGGCCGAGACGGCGCGCATCGCGCGGTCCACCACGGCGATCGCCTCCGGCATGGGCAGCAGGGCGGCCATGTCGGCTTCGGTCAGGATTCTCATGCCTCGCGCAGGGCCCCGGCGCCCCAGTCCTCGCCGGTCAACTCCAGCCCCAGGGCCTGTTCGATCAGCCCGGTATAGGCGGCGGGGCGCACGACATAGGGGAAATGGCCGCCCCAGAGAAAGCGGAACAGGGTGGCGGGCTCCAGCCTCGCGCAGACCGCGTCGCGCATCGGTGGGGGGATCAACGGATCGTCGTCTGCCTCGATCACCGAGACATGGCTGGAGGCCAGGGTGGAGCGCGGCAGCTCGGGCGCGTGTTTCAGCGCCTTGAGGCGGCAGCGCAATTCGGCCTCGGGGATGCGGCCCTCGACCTCCTGCGACAGCAGCGTCACCAGATCGATCTGGTCGGGATGAGCCTCGGCCCAGGCGCGCAGCCCGCCGAGGAACCCCTCGCGCAGCGTCGCGATCGGTGTCTCGTCCAGATCCGACGAATAGGGCGGGCGGGTGTTCAGCCCCTCCACCGAGGCCAGGGTGTTGGCGGCGAAGAGGTGGCGCACCCGCTCGGGTGCCTCGGCGGCGATGGCCTGGGCCAGGTAGCCGCCCAGCGACGAGCCCAGCACCGCGAAGCGATGCGCGTCGCGCCGGTCCATCAGCTCCAGCAGGTCGCGCACCCAGTCCTCGATTCCGCCGCTGTCCGGGTAGCTGACCGCCACGATGTAGAGCCGGTCCTTCAGCGCGGCGATCTGCTGCCAGAAGATGTCCGCCCGGCCCAGCGTTCCGGGGATCAGCAGAAGGGCGGGGCCGGTGCCGGCCTCGATCACGCCCCACGCGCGTCCGTTCAGCTCGATCGGCGCCTCCGGGTGTTCGGCGGCGAAGGCGTCGCGCGCGGCGATCAGCGGGGTGGTCATGACAGGGGATCCTCCAGCACCGGGAAATAGTCCCGCGCGCGGCGGGTATAGGGAATTTCGGCGAAATCGGGCGTGATCGCACCGGGCGTGGCCACCGGGATGAGCCGCCCCGCGATGGGCCGGAACCCCGCCTGCCAGTGGTTCGAGGATTTCACGCAGATGATCCGGCGTTCGTCCAGCGGGATGCCCAGCCCGGTGAACGCCTCGGGGTGGAACGTCTGCGTGCGCGTGTCGTTCAGCACGATGTCCACGCCCCCGGTCTCGATCCAGGCGCTTTCGCCCAGCGAGACCGGCAGATCCCCGAATCGCTGGGTGAGGCCGGAGGCCAGCTTGCGCACCGTCACCGTCAGATCCAGCGGATCGCCCGACATCGGCCCCATCTTGCCGCCCAGCCGCAGCCGCAGCCTGGCGCCTTCGCCGGCCTCGCGGCACATCCGCAGCGCGACCGGATCCCAGAAGATGCCGGTCGCCACATTGGTCAGGCCCCGTTCGAGGATCGCGCGCAGCAGGAAGGTGGCGTCCGACGGCGCGCCACCGCCGGCATTGTCCGACATGTCGGCCATGACGATGGGCGCCTCGGTGGCGGCCTCCGCCTCGTCCAGCGCCTGGCGGATGTCGGCGATCGGGGTGTGCAACTGGTGGCGCAGCGCGTAGAGTTCGCGGCCGATCTCCTCTGCCATGCGGGCGGCGAGGACGGGGTCAGCATCGGTGACGGCGAAGGCGCGGGTGCCGGTGCGCGGATGATCGCCCCAGGGAAAGCCATGCGCGATCGACAACGACAGCACGCCCGGCTCGGCCTCGCGCGCGATCATCCGGTCCACGAAATCGCGCATCGGCCCCGCCGGTGTGGGCATGGCGAGGATCATCCGGCAGTCGAACTCCGCCATCACCGGGCGGGTCTTGCGCTCTGCGGCGTCGGCACAGATCTCGAACAGCTCGTCGGCGCGGGCGGGCACGTCCACATGGGGATATTCCTTGTAGGCCACCAGCGCGGTGGCCTTGGTCAGCATGGCCTCGGTCAGGTGGCAATGCGGGTCGAGCAGCCCGCCGATCACCGCGCCGGGCAGCGCCTCGCGCAGGCCCGCGATCAACTCGCCCTCGCAATCGTCATGGCCATCGGCGATCATCGCGCCATGCAGCGACAGCAGCACGATGTCGGGCCGGGCGGCGGCGGCATCGCGCAGGATCTCGTCGCGGAAATTCTCGAACAGCTCGCGCACCGTGGGGCCCGAGGGCTGCGCCCAGGCCGAAAGGCTTTCCGCCACCTCCCAGCCTTTCGCCTCGGCCGCCATGCGCCAGCGATGCAGCGCGCCGGTCTGGTAGCTGACCGGGTGGCGCGTGGCATCGCCGTGGAAGAGGCCGCCCTCCTCGAAGCTCTGCCGGCCGGTGGGCATGGGAGAGAAGGAATTGGTTTCGGTGGCCAGACCGGCGATCAGCAGTTTCATGTCAGGCGGGTTCCCTTTCGTCGGGCGGGGCGGTGCGGTGGCCCTCCTGCCCGGTAAGCCGCAACGCCAGGTCCGCGGCCAGGTGGATCAGGATCAGCACGAAGGCGATGGGCACGGCGGCGGTGAAGAAGATCATGGAGACCGGGATCATCTCTGCCGTGCGGTCGAGGCTGCGGCCCAGAAAGCCGCGCGCCATGGTCATGTTGGGGCCGAACAGGCAGAACCACAGCACCGGCGCCACGAAGGCCAGCACACCCAGGGCGCGGATCAGCGCCAGGACGGCACCCGCCCGTCCCGCCACGTCGCGCATGGCCGGGAACAATGTCGGATCGGCCCTGGCCCGGAACGCGGCCGAGGCGCCCAGCATCCCGGCCCAGACCATGGCGCGCCGGGCGGCCTCCTCGGTCCAGACCGGGGGGGAGTCGAGCACGTAGCGGGCGATGACCTGCCAGCCCGCGACCAGCACCATCACGACCACGGCCAGCACCGCGCCCCATAGCGCGATCCGGCTCAGCGCGGCCGAGAGCCGGTCGAGGGAACGTGCCGCCGCCCGCATCGCCTCAATCCGCCTTCGCGGCTTCCCAGAGCTCGATCTGCTCGGGTGTCAGCAGGCCGCTCTCGTAGGCCGGGGAAGAAGCCTCGCGGAAGCGCGCGCGCTCCGCCTCGGAGAGTTCCACCACCTGCACGCCGGCCTCGCGCAGCTTGCCGATCACCGCGTCCTGGGTCCCCAGCCACGCGCGGTTGGCCTCGTTGGCGGCCTCCACGGCAGCATCCACCGTGGCGCGATCCGCGTCGCTCAGGCCCTGGTACCAGTCCTCCGAAGCGATCGCGATCCGCAGCGAGGGGGCGATGGCGGCTTCGGTGTAATGCTTGATGAAGTCGGTATGCCCGAACAGGAGCGGCACGAAGGCGGGGTTCAGATAGCCGTCGGCCACACCGGTCTGCAGCGCGTTGGGCACCTCGGCCCAGCTGACGATGGTGCCGGTGGCGCCCCAGGCCTCGTAGAGGTCGATCTGGCTTTCGTCCAGCGCCCGCATCCGAAGGCCCTCCATGTCCTCCAGCCGCTCCACGGGCTTCTTGGTGTTGAAGATTCCGGTGGCTGGCCCGACCACGGTGATGGCCAGCACCCGGACGCCGGCCGGGGTGACGGCCTCGTTGATCCGCTCCAGCATCCCGCCATCGTAGAGCGCGCGGTCCACCTCTGTCATGTCGGTGAAGAAATAGGGCAGGCGCAGGCCGAAGATCAGCTCGTCGATCGAGGCGACGATATTGAGCGGCGACATGCCCACCTCGAGCAGTCCCTGGCTGACCTGGTCGAACACCTCGTCGTCGCCGCCCAGCGCGCCACGCTGGAATTCTTCGGCCTCCAGCCCGTTTTCCTTCAGCGCCGTGGCGAAGCTGTGCGCCCAGACATAGCTGCCCGATCCTTCGAGATCGGGCGGGCTGTCCAGCGCGATCTTGACCTCCGCGACCGCCGCGGTCGCCAGTCCCAGCGACAGCACGAGCGCCGCAGCACTGCGTTTCGCGAAATGTTTCATCCTGATCTCCCTTGTGGTCCGTTTATGTGTTTTTCGTCTTCGGCCTAATCGTCCCCGTAGAGCCCGGCCGCGCGCGGCAGCCACAGGCTGATCTCCGGCACCCAGACCAGCACCAGCAGCACCAGGACCTGCACCGCCACGAAGGGCAGAACGGCCCTTGCGAGGCGCCAGTAGTTCACCCCCGTCACCGCCGAGACCACCAGCAGGCAGCCCCCAAGCGGCGGCGAGACCAGGCCGATGCACAGGTTGAAGCATAGCACGATTCCCAGATGCACCGGGTCCGCGCCCTGTTCCAGGGCCACCGGCGCCAGCAGCGGCACCAGCAGCGCGAGCGCCACCGGAATGTCGAGGATCATGCCGGCAATCAGGAACAGCACATTGAGCGCGATCATGTATTGCACCGGGCCGAGGCCAAGTGTGACCACGGTCTCGCCGATGGCCTCGGGGATGCGCTCCAGCGCGCCGAGATAGCCCAACGCGGCGGTGGCGGCGAGGATCATGAAGATCGAGCCCGACAGCATCGCCGTGCGTCGCAGCCCCTCGATCACCTCGGACAGGGGCAGCCCTTCGTAGAAGCGCCCGGCCAGCAGCGCCACGATCACCGCCACGGCGGCAGCTTCCGTGGGCGTCATCCAGCCGAAGACGATCCCGCCCAGGATGATCAGCGGCAAGGACAGCGCGGGAACGGCGCGCAGGAAGGTTGCAAGGAAGGGCGGCACCTCGTGGCGCTCCATCCGCGGATGGTCCTGCCGCCAGGCGAACAGGGCGTTCAGCGCCATCAGGGCGCCGGCCAGCAGCAGCCCCGGCAGGATACCCGCCAGGAACAGCGCGGTCACCGATGTCTGCATGATCGCGCCGTAGAAGATCAGGATGATCGAGGGCGGCACGATCGGCCCGATGATCGAGCTTCCGGCGGTGATCGCCCCGGCATAGGTGGCGGCGTAGCCCCGTTCGCGCATCGCGGGCACCAGCGTGTTGGACAGCGCCGCGCTGTCGGCCACCGCCGAGCCGGAGATCCCCGCGAAGAAGACCGAGGTGAGGATGTTCACATGGCCCAGTCCGCCCCGCACCCGTCCCACCAGCGTCATGGACACGTCGATCAGCACGCGCGTCACGCCGCCGCGGTTCATCAGTTCCCCGGCGAGGATGAAGAGCGGCATCGCCATCAGGGCGAACACGTCGATCTTGGAAAAGATCTGTTGCGGCAGGATCGCGAGGTAGCGCGACTGGTCCGCCGCGACGAAGGCCAGAACCGCCGAGCCCCCGATCACATAAGCCAGCGCCAGCCCGGAGCCCAGCACCAGTGCCGCGAACAGGGGCACCAGCCAGGTCACGCGGCCAGCCCCCGCCGGTCGGGCGCCAGGGCTTGCTCGTGCAGCCCCTCGGCCAGGATATCGGCGGGCAGGGCACGGCCCAGCGCCAGCGCGGCGGCGGCGCGGGCCAATGAAGGCGCGGTCTGGATGCCGTAGCCGCCCTGGCCCGCCAGCCAGAAGAAGCCCGGCGCATCGGCGGCAAAGCCCGCTACCGGCTCGCCATCGGCCACGAAGCTGCGCAGCCCGGCCCATTTGTGCTCGATACGCCGCACCGACACGGCGAAGGCGGTCTCGATCCGGTCCACCGCGATCGCCACGTCCAGTTCCTCGGGCTGCGCGTCGCAGGGCGGCGAGGGCGTCGCGTCGGCGGGCGAGATCAGGAGCTTGCCCGCGTCGGGCTTGAGATAGAAATCCTCCTGGCAATCCACCGCCATCGGCCATGTCTCGGGCGACAGGCCCTCCGGCGGGTCGATCAGCGCGGCCGTGCGCCGCCGGGGCTCCAGCCCAATCGGGGCGATCCCGGCCAGGCGGGCGATCTCGTCGGCCCAGGCGCCCGCGGCATTCACCACATGCGCGGCGCGCAGCCGGCCCTGCCGTGTCTCGATCTCCCAGGCGCCGTCGCGGCGGTCCAGGCCCGCCACGTCCGCATCGGTGATCAGCCGGCCGCCTTCGGCGCGGAACCGCCGCAGGTAGAGCTGGTGCAGGGCATCCACGTCGATATCCGAGGCTGCGGCATCATACAGCGCCGCGCCCAGGTAATCCTTCCGCAACAGCGGCAGTTTTTCGCGCGCGGCGTCCGGGCTCATCGGGATCAGGGCACCATCCATCTCGTTTTCCAGCGCGACCAGGGCGTCTTCCTGGTCGGGCCGGGCGAGAAACAGCACCCCGCGCGGCCGGGTGAGCGGTGAGCCATCCGGCCCGGTGCCGCCACGGAATACCGGGCCGGAAGCGCGCGACAGCGCGCGCACATTGGGGGGGCCGTAGGTGCAGGTATAAAGCGCGGCCGACCGTCCCGTGGTGTGATAGCCCGGGCGGGCTTCGCGTTCGAGCAGGGCCACGCTGGCCGATCCGGCCAGCTCGGCGGCGACCGAGGCGCCGGCGATACCGGCGCCGATCACGGCAAAGTCACAATCCGTTGCGCGCATCCGGCAAGCCTCCCCTAGGGGAAGGCTAGCATCGGTTTTCCAATCGGAAAAGTCCGATTTCGGATCGAACAATCCTGCGGGGCGCGCAACGGCATTACGGGCTGGAAGTCGTCCTGCCCGCGGGCGTAACCTGACGGGCATGGACTCGGGTCTCGATCATAACGCGCTGCGGGCGCTTCTGGCATGGCAGGTCGAGCTGGGCGCGACCGAGGCGATCGGCGAGTTGCCGATCAACCGTTACGAGGCGCCGGCGGCGCAGCCGGCACCTTCCGCCCCGGCCGGACCGGAACAGGCCGCGTCCCCGCCGCTTGCGGCACCGGCCGCCGCCGCTGTCGACCCGGTGACCGAGGCCGAGGCGGCGGCCGCCGCCGCCATGGACCTTCCGGCGCTGCAAGCCGCGCTTTCGGCCTATCCGCATTGCGACCTGCGGCTGGGCGCGCGCAACCTGGTGTTCTGCGACGGTGTGCCCGGCGCGCGGGTG
This sequence comes from Paracoccaceae bacterium, assembly GCA_046541255.1. Taxonomy (GTDB): domain Bacteria; phylum Pseudomonadota; class Alphaproteobacteria; order Rhodobacterales; family Rhodobacteraceae; genus Rhodosalinus. The sequence goes on from JBKHDP010000022.1 coordinate 12,776, forward strand.
ATGATCGTGGGCGAGGCCCCGGGCCGCGACGAGGACCGCGAAGGCCGGCCATTCGTCGGCCGGGCCGGGCAGTTGCTGGACCGGATGCTGGGCGCGATCGGTCTGTCCCGTCACGCCGAAGATCCCGCGCGCGCGGTCTACATTACCAACGTGCTGCCCTGGCGGCCGCCGCAGAACCGCGACCCGCGACCCGACGAGATCGCGATGATGCTGCCCTTCCTGCGCCGGCACATCGCACTGGCCGCGCCCGAGATGCTGGTGCTGATGGGCAACATCTCCTGCCAGGCGCTGCTGGGGCGGCGCGGCATCACACGGCTGCACGGGAAATGGGACGAGGTGGTCGGCCTGCCGGCGCTGCCGATGTTCCATCCCGCCTACCTGTTGCGCAACCCGCAGGCCAAGCGCGAGGCCTGGGCGGACCTGCTGCTGCTCAGGGCCAGGCTGGAGGGGCTGGAATGATCGTCGAGCCGATGCTTCTGCTGGCCTTCCTGCCCGCCGCGCTGGCGCTGAACCTGACGCCGGGGGCGGACATGATGTTCTGCCTCGGCCAGGGGGTGCAGGCCGGTCGGCGCGCCGCCATCGCCGCAAGCGCCGGCGTGGCGCTGGGCGTGTTGACCCATGCCGCCCTGGCCGGGCTGGGCCTGAGCGCGCTGATCGCCGCGGCGCCCTGGAGCCTGGAGGCGATCCGCTGGATCGGCGTGGCCTACCTGTTGTGGCTGGCCGTCTCCGCATTGCGTTTCCCCGGCGCGGGCCGGTCGGGCGTCGCGCCGAAGCGTATGGCGCGGGCGTTCGGGGCCGGGCTGATGGTGAACCTGGCCAATCCCAAGGTGATCCTGTTCGTTCTGGCCTTCCTGCCGCAATTCGTGACGCAGGCCGCCGGGCCGGTGCTGCCGCAATTCCTGCTGCTCGGGGCGCTGCTGGCGCTGGGCGGGTTCCTCGTCAACGGCGCGGTCGGGCTCTTCGCCGGCGGGATCGGGCGCCGGGTGGCCCGGGATGCGCGGATGGGCCGCGTTACGGCCTGGCTTGGAGCGGGGGTATTCTCTGCCTTGGCGCTGCGCCTGGCGCTGATGGAACGGGGATAGCCATGAGCCGCATCGACGAGAGCAAGGAATTCATCCCGGTCCGTTTCGCGGTGCTCACCGTGTCCGACACCCGTGCGCTGGCCGACGATCGCTCGGGCGACACGCTCGTTGCGCGGATCGAATCGGCGGGCCACGTGCTGGCCGATCGTCGCATCACGCGCGACGAGCGCGCAGAGATCGCCGCCATCCTGCGCGAATGGGCGGCCGATCCGCGGATCGACGCGGTGATCTCGACCGGCGGCACCGGCCTGACCGGGCGGGATGTCACGGTCGAGGCGCATCGCGATGTCTACGAGAAGGAGATCGACGCCTTCTCGACCGTGTTCACCATCGTATCGATGCAGAAGATCGGCACCTCGGCAGTGCAGAGCCGCGCCACGGCGGGCGTGGCGGGAGGCACTTACCTTTTCGCGCTGCCGGGCAGTCCCGGCGCCTGCAAGGACGCCTGGGACGAGATCCTCGCGCCGCAATTCGACTATCGGCACCGACCCTGCAATTTCGTCGAGATCCTGCCGCGGCTCGACGAGCACCGGAGGCGCAAGTGATCGCGGGCTTCGCGGATCTGGGCGGGCCGCCCGGGCAGGAGGATTGGCGCGGAGCGCTGGTGCTGGCGCATGACGCGCATGGTCGCGCCCTGATGCAACTGCGCGACGATTTTCCCGGCGTGGCGGGCCCCGGCTTGTGGAGCCTGTTCGGCGGCGGCGTCGAGGCCGGCGAGACCGTGGAGGACGCCGCCCTGCGCGAGTTCGCCGAGGAAACCGGGATCGCGCTGATGCCGGGGGATCTGGCACCGCTGGCGCGGACCCGCGCCTCTGCCCGTCCTTCCGGCGCGCTCTATGTCTTCGTGGCGGAGCCTTCGGTCGATCCCGCGAGGATACGGCTGGGCGAGGGCGCGGGCTTCGGCTTCCTGACCGCGGCGCAGATCGACGCCTGGGCGGTCCTGCCGCAGATTCGCGAGGTCCTGCATTTCGCGCGACGGAGATCCGGGGCCGCTGCGTAACAGCCATGTGCCTTGGCCTTGGCCAGGGTGTATCCAGCCAAGCGGCATCTTGTCATGCCGCGCCTTCGAGGCCTTGAGCAATGCGATTCCTGAGACAGAGCATGACCGGACTGTTCCTGATGGCGGCCGCCCTCGGCCTGCTGGTCTATGCCGGCAGCCTGGTGGGCGATGCGATCGAGACGCGCATGGCACGCGAGCCACGAGTTCCGCAGGTGCGGGAGAGGGTCTTCGCGGTGGATGTCGTGACCCCGCGCCCGGAGACGGTGACGCCGGTTCTGACCGCCTTCGGCGAGGTCCAGAGCCGCCGCACGCTCGACGTGCGGGCCGCCGCGTCAGGCACCGTGGTCGCGTTGTCGGACAAGTTCGTCGAGGGCGGTCAGGTCATGGCGGGCGAGGATCTGGTGCGGATCGATCCCGCCGATGCGCAATCGGCGCTGGATCGGGCCGAGGCCGACCTGATGGATGCCCGCGCCGAGGCGCGCGAGGCCGCCCGGGCGCTGACACTGGCGCAGGATGAACTCGAGGCCGCGAGGGAACAGGCCGTTCTGCGCGAGCGTGCCCTGCAACGCCAGCTCGACCTGGAGGAGCGCGGCGTGGGCACCGCCGCGCTGGTGGAAACCGCTGAACTGGCCGCGTCCACCGCGCGGGCCGCGGTGCTGACACGCCGGCAGGCGGTGGCGCAGGCCGAGGCGCGGGTCGACCAGGCCGCCACCCGCATCTCGCGCGCCGAGATCGCGCGGGCCGAGGCCCGGCGCCGGCTGGACGACACGGTGATCCGGGCGGGCTTCTCCGGCACGCTCAGCGAGGTGACGCTGGTGGAGGGCGGGCTGGTTTCGGTCAACGAGCGGCTGGCCCGGCTGATCGACCCGGCGGCGCTGGAGGTGGCGATCCGGCTGTCGACCACGCAATATGCAAGGCTGCTGGATGCGGAGGGCCGGCTGATCGAGGCGCCGGTGAGCGCGCGGCTGGAGTTGTTCGGCACGGGCCTCACCGCGACCGGCCGTCTGGGGCGCGACAGCGGCGCGGTGGGCGAGGGGCAGACCGGGCGGCAGGTCTTCGCCTCGCTGGACGATCCGCGCGGCATGAAGCCCGGCGATTTCGTGACCGTCGAGATCGAGGAGCCGCCGCTCGACCGGGTCGTGCGCCTGCCCGCCACGGCGCTGGATGCGTCCGGCGAGGTGCTGGTGGTCGGCGCCGAGGATCGGCTGGAGGCGATGCCGGTCACCCTTCTGCGCCGGCAGGGCGACGAGGTCCTGGTGCGCGGCCGGGGCCTGTCCGGCGCGCGTGTCGTCAGCGCGCGTACGCCACTGCTGGGCGCGGGCGTCAAGGTGCGCCCGCTGGACGATGCCGCAACGCGCGAGTCCGAGCCCGAGCCCGAGGAGATGCTGGAACTTTCCGAGGAACGCCGCGCGAAGCTGGTGGCCTTCATCGAGGGCAACACGATGCTGCCCGCCGAGGCGCGCGACCGCATCCTGTCGCAGCTGCAGCAGCCCGAAGTGCCGGCGCAGATGGTGGAACGGATCGAATCGCGGATGGGAGGCTAGGCCATGGCGCGCCCGATTCCCGAAAGCGCCGGCGGGATCCTGTCGCATTTCACGCGGCACCGGACGCTCGCGAACCTGCTGCTGGTGTTGCTGGTCGTGGCCGGGCTGGTGGCCTTCCCGCGGATGCGCGCCCAGTTCTTTCCCGATGTGGTCGTGGACAACGTCTCGGTCTCGGTGATCTGGCAGGGCGCCGGGGCCGAGGATGTCGACGCAGCCATCGTGCAGGTGCTGGAACCCGCCCTGCTGACCGTGGAAGGGGTGGAAAGCTCGCGGGCCTCCTCGCGCGAGGGTCGCGCCAGCATCTCGCTGGATTTCGAGCCGGGTTGGGACATGGGGCGCGCCGCGGCCGATGTGCAGACGGCGGTGGATGCGATCACCACCCTGCCCGAGGAGGCCGAGGAACCCGAGGTGCGGCGCGGCGCCTGGCGCGACCGGGTGACCGACGTGGTCATCACCGGGCCGGTGGCGCCGGAACAGCTGGGCCGTTACGCCGACGAGCTTGTGGCGCGGCTGTTCACCAGGGGCGTCACCCGCACCACGATCCAGGGGCTCGCGGCGCCGGAAACCATCGTCGAGGTGCCCTCGGCGCAGCTGATCGCCCATGATCTGGGCATGGCGGAGATCGCCGCCGCCATCGCGGCGGAGGTGGATGCCGACCCGGCAGGCGATGTGAGCGGGTCGGCCACCCGCGTCCGCACCGGGGTGGAGAAACGCGCCGCCGACGAGATCGCCGGGATCGTGCTGCGCTCGGACGCGCAGGGCGGCAAGCTGACCATTGGCGACGTGGCGACCGTGCGGGTGGAGGGCATCACCCGCGAACGCGGCTATTTCGTGGGCGAGAACCCCGCCATCTCGATCCGGGTGGACCGATCGGACCGGGGCGATGCCATCGCGATCCAGCGCGAGGTGGAAGAGGCCGCCGCGGCGCTGCAGGCCACCTTGCCCGAAGGTGTGGGCGTCGACCTGATCCGCACCCGGGCGGACTACATCACCGGGCGGCTCGACATCCTGCTGGAGAACGGGCTGATGGGGTTGGGTCTCGTGGTGGGCCTGCTGTTCCTGTTCCTGAACGCCCGCACCGCCTTCTGGGTGGCGGCGGGCATTCCGGTTGCCATGCTGGCGGCCATCGCGGTGATGTATCTCGCCGGGCTGACGATCAACATGATCTCGCTCTTCGCACTGATCATCACGCTGGGGATCGTGGTGGATGACGCGATCGTGGTGGGCGAACATGCCGATCACCGCGCCCGGCGACTGGGCGAGCCGCCGGTCGTGGCGGCCGAGAACGCGGCGCGGCGCATGGCGATGCCGGTCTTCGCCGCCACGCTGACCACGGTGATCGCCTTCTTCGCGCTGGTGGCGGTGGGCGGGCGCTTTGGCAACCTGATCGCCGACATTCCCTTCACCGTGATCGCGGTGCTGCTGGCAAGCCTGGTGGAGTGTTTTCTCATCCTGCCCCATCACATGTCCCGTGCGCTGGCCCATGCGGACCGCAACCACTGGTACGACTGGCCGTCGCGGCAGGTGAATCGCGGTTTCCTGTGGGTGCGGGAGCGGCTGTTCCGCCCGGCCATGACGCTGGTGATCCGGGCGCGCTACGTGGTGCTGGCCGGTGCCGTCGCGGTGCTGGCCTCGCAGGTGGCGCTGCTGATGACGGGCGAGGTGCAATGGCGCTTCTTCAACGCGCCGGAGCAATCCTCCGTCACCGGCAATTTCGCCATGGCCCCGGGCGCGACCCGCGCCGACACGCTGGAGCAGATGCGGGCCCTGCAGCAGACCGTCGACGAACTGGCGGTCGAATACGAGGAGCGCCACGGCCGCAACCCGATCGACTACGTTCTTGCCGAGATCGGCGGCAATGCGGGCCGAGGCATGGCCGGCACGGATACCAAGGATCCCGATCAGCTGGGCGGCATCTCGATCGAGTTGATCGACGCCGACCTGCGACCCTATTCCAGCTTCGCCTTCGTCGCGGACCTGCAGGACCGCGTGTCCCGCCACCCCATGGTGGAGGAGATCAGCTTCCGCGGTTGGCGCTCGGGTCCGGGCGGGGATGCGCTGGACGTGCAGTTCTACGGTGCCGATGCGGGCACGCTCAAGGACGCGTCCGAGGCGCTCAAGACGGAGCTTGCGCGCTTTTCCGAGGTCTCGGCCGTCGAGGATGACCTGGCCTATGACAAGGAGGAGCTGATCCTGGACCTGACGCCGCAGGGCGCCGCGCTGGGCTTCACCATCGACGAGCTGGGGCGGGTGCTGCGCCATCGGCTGGGCGGGATCGAGGCGGCCACCTTCCCGCTGGGCCCGCGCAGCGCCGCGATCCGGGTGGAACTGCCCGCGGGCGAGCTGACGGCGGATTTCCTGGAACGGACGCTGATGCGCACCCCATCGGGAACCTACGTTCCGCTGGCCGATATCGTCAGCGTGGACCGGCGCGAGGGCTTTTCCACCGTGCGGCGCGAGAACGGCATAAGGCTGATCTCGGTCACCGGCGACATTTCCGAGGACGATCCGGCCCGTGCGACCGAGATCATGGAGGCTCTCGAAGGCGAGATCCTGCCGCGCATCGCCGCCGAGCAGCAGGTGGAGTGGCGCCTTTCGGGGCTCAGCGAGCAGGAGGACGAATTCCTGTCGGACGCCTTGACCGGGCTGATCCTGTGCCTGACGGGGATCTACCTCGTGCTGTCCTGGATCTTCGCCAGCTGGACCCGGCCGCTGGTGGTGATGTCGGTGATCCCCTTCGGTCTCGTGGGGGCGATCTGGGGCCACTACATCTGGGAGGTGCCGCTGTCGATGTTCTCCGTGGTGGGCCTGCTCGGCATGAGCGGGATCATCATCAATGATTCCATCGTGCTGGTGACCACGATCGACGAACATGGCCGCGAGCGCGGGTTGATCCCGGCGATCCTCGACGGCGCCGCCGACCGGCTGCGCCCGGTGCTGCTGACCACCTTGACGACGGTCCTGGGGCTTGCGCCGCTGCTTTATGAACAGTCGAGCCAGGCGCAATTCCTCAAGCCCACGGTGATCACGCTGGTCTACGGGCTGGGCTTCGGCATGGTGCTCGTGCTGCTGGTGGTTCCGGCCCTGGTGGCGATGCAGGCCGATCTCGGCCGCCAGGTGCAGGCCGCGCGGCATGCGCTGCGGTTCCGGCTGGGCTGGCTGCGGGCGGTGACGAGCCTGCTGGCGCTGGCGATGCTGGGCTGGCTGGCGCTCACGCTGGGCTGGACGCTGGCCACCGGCGGCCTGCCATCCGCCCTGGCGGCCAGGCTGCCGGGGATCGCGGCGCTGTCGCCGATGCCAGGGGCCTTGGCGCTGTTCCTGGCCGGGGCCGCGGCGCTGGCGGCCGCGGGCTACCTGCTGGGCGCACTGGGCTGGCTGCTGGCGCGGAGGCGTGCGGCCTGACGACAGGCCGCGCCTTGGTGGCCTACGGCGCCGGGCAGCCCTGGATGTCGACCGCCGGGCCGCCGCCCAGCACGGTAATCCGCAGACCGGCGCGATCCAGCGCGAAGGCCGTGCCATCCACATGCATCAGCCGGCTGCTTGCGGTGATCCGTCCGCCGCTGCGGTCAAGCTTGGGCTGGGACACCCAGACATGGGGATCGGCGGTCTCGATCACGGCGGCCTCGACCTGTTCGGCCCGCGGCATCTCGACTGTCGCCGACACGCGTATCCCGCCCTCCACGGGCGTCATCCGGCAGCTCACGCCGCGTATCCCGGCTTCGGCGGCGCTGTAGGGGCGCGCGGCCAGCGCCGCGGCGATGCGCGGATCGGGGCTGGCGTCCTCGGCAGGAAGGGTGCCGGTGATCCCGACCTCGACCGGAATGCAGATGTCGCGGCAGACCCCCAGCTCGATCCGGGCCTCCAGCCTCACCGCCTCGCCCGATGCGGGCGTCACGCGAAGCGGCAGGATCACCTCGCCGGAATAGACGATCGCGCGCATCCCGTTCTGGTCGAACACCTCTGGCGCGGGCCATTCCACCTCGACCCCCTGCAGGTTGTCCGACCCGTTCCAGTCGAAGCGGGGCGGGATGCCGGCATCGCCCGGCGCGCGCCAATAGGTCTTCCAGCCCGGCGCCATCACCAGCCGCAGCCCGGCCATGTGGGTGCCGTCCGCCAGGCGCCAGCCGGGCAGGATGCGGGCGTCGATCACCTCGTCGGCGGGGCCGGCCTGGGCCGTGGCCGCGAGCAGGCAAAGAGCGGCGGATGCGAGAAGACGGCGTGCGATCATGCCGACCAGATGCGGCAAACCGCGATGAAATCCAAGTCACTTTCCGGCGAGACTTCGTGCGCGCCAGCCTTGCACCGCCCCGATGCCGGCGCCATGTTGAAGCCGAACCACCCGAGCCGCGGACAGGAAGGGACGCGACGCCCGATGACCCAGGCCACGCCACTGACCGGCCAGTTGCTGATCGCCATGCCCGGCATGGCGGACCCCCGCTTCGAACATGCGGTGGTGTTCGTCTGCGCCCATTCCGAGGAAGGCGCGATGGGGCTGATCGTCAACAAGCCCACCGAGGACGTGACCCTGACCGACCTGCTCGATCAGCTTTCGATCGAAACCCTGCCCGACGCGCGGCGGCTGAAGGTGCATTTCGGCGGTCCGGTCGAGGCCGGGCGGGGTTTCGTGCTGCATTCGCCGGACTACCAGTCCTCCATCTCGTCGCTCCAGGTGGATGATCGGTTCTGCATGACGGCGACGCTGGACGTGCTGGAGGAATTCGCCCGGGGCGCCGGGCCGCGACAGGCGCTGATGGCGCTGGGCTACGCGGGATGGGGGCCGGGGCAGCTCGAGGCCGAACTGGCTCAGAACGGCTGGCTGACCTGCGATGCCGACCCGGCCCTCGTGTTCTCGACGGATGACGCCGGCAAGTGGCAGGCGGCGCTGAGGCTGCTGGGCGTGGATGCGCTGATGCTTTCGGGCAGCGGCGGGCGGGCCTGAGTTCCGGCAGTCGATGACCCGCGCGCTTGCCGGCGTCGCGGGCAGCGGCAAGGGCCGCGACGATCAGGGCCGGGGCGCGGCGGCGCGGCGCAGCCGGTCGTTGATGGCACGGCCCAGCCCTGTCTCCGGCACCGGGGAAACGGCGATGGGCTTGCCGGTGGCGTCCAGCGCGTGAAGGTGGTGGAACAGGTTGGCCGCGGCTTCGACCAGATCGCCCGTCTCCGAAAGGTTCAGATCGCATTCCACCGGCCCGAAGCCGAGCCGCGCCTCTCCCGCCTGCCACGCGCGCGCGTCCAGCCGGACCGGGGCTGCGGGCGCGTAATGCGAGGCGAGCTGCCCGGGTGCGGTCGGGCTGGCGCTTTCGGCGCGCCGCGCCAGCGGGTGTCCCAGCACCGCCTCGATCGCCTCGGCCGTCACCCCGCCGGGTCGCAGCAGGGTCGGCGGGCCGTCGAGGCCCAGAATCGTGGATTCCAGCCCGACATCGCAGGGGCCGCCATCGACGATGGCCTCGATCCGGCCCGTCAGCCCGGCGGCCACATGGCCGGCCTCGGTGGGGCTGATTCGGCCCGACGGGTTGGCCGAGGGCGCGGCGACGGGCCCGTCGAAGGCGGCGAGCAGCGCCTGCGCCACCGGATGCGACGGCAGCCGCAGCCCCAGCGTGGGCAGCCCGGCCGTGACCAGCGGCGACAGACCGTGGCCCGGACGCAGCGGCAGCACCAGCGTGAGCGGACCGGGCCAGAAGGCCTCGGCCAGCCGGGCGGCGGTCGCGGACCATTCCACCAGCTCCCGCGCCTGGGCCAGGCCCGCCACATGCACGATCAGGGGATTGAATCGCGGCCT
>JBKHDP010000023.1:0-21416 GCA_046541255.1 Paracoccaceae bacterium
AGTTCGCCGACGGCGGCGAGTTCGGCATGGGCGCGGAGATCGGCATCGCCACCGGCAAGATGCATGCGCGCGGCCCGGTGGGGGCGGAACAGCTGACCAGCTTCAAGTACCTGGTGGAGGGCGAGGGTACGGTGCGGCCCTGAGCCGCGCGGTCAGGCCGTCAGACCCGCAGAACCAGACTGTCCTCCCCGATCTCGACGTCGAGGGGCCTGCCGGTCTCTTGCGCGAGGATCGGCAGAAGGGCGAACTGCACCTGCGCGGGCGACACCTCTTGCGGTCCCTGTGCCGTGGCCAGCGCCTGCCACAGGCCCGGCTCTGCGCGCAGCCGGGCGGCCTGGCCGGTGATCGTCCAGCCCGCGCCGTCATGCTCGAACTGCACCACACCGCCCAGTGGCATGGCGGTCTCGAAACACATCAGCGCGAGATAGGCCAGTTGCACATCGCCGCGCGGCAGATCGCGGTCGGGCTGCCAGCGCGCCTCCAACCTTCCGCCCTGAAGGTAGCCGGCGATCGTCATGCGGGCCTCCGCCACGGCAATGCTCTGGCCCCCCCCGGCCGCGCCGAAAGCCACCCGGAACAGCCGGATCCGGGCGCTGGCATTCTCGAAGCTTTCCGAGATCAACGACATCTCGGCAGTCGCGGTGCGCATGCCATCCATCGCGAGCAGTTCCAGCCCGTTGCCGATGGCGCCTATCGGGCTGATCAGGTCGTGGCAGATGCGCGAGCCTATCAGCGCCGCCAGATCGAGGTTAGAGTGCAAGGAACTGGCCCCCATGAACGGTTGATCCCATGAACGATCTGAACTCCCTGCTGGAACCCGGAATGCTGGTGCGCCACCCCGACCGCCCGGATTGGGGATTGGGGCAGGTGCAATCCAATATCGGCGGGCGCATCACGGTCAACTTCCGTGAAGCGGGCAAGGTGGTGCTGGACGGGTCACGGGTCATGCTCATCCCGGCGATTGAGGAGTGATTCCGGTTACCGAAATGTTAATGCCGCCCTGACCGGCCGGTGCGCCGGTGGCGCTGTTGCCAATGCGCCGGGGCTTCACTAGACACGCCACGCGATGGATCCCTTAGTCGGCAGACGGATGCCCCGAACCGAGACCCAGTTCCGCGTGGCCCTGGCCCGCTCCGAGCGCGACCTGCTGGGCGCGCAGCGGCTGCGCTACGAGGTTTTCGTGGCCGAGCTGGGCGGGGGCGGCTCGATGGTGGATCACGCGGCGCGGCTGGAACGCGACCGTTTCGACCCCTTCTTCGACCATCTCGTGCTGATCGACGAGGCGCGGAACGCGGCAGGCCTGGATCATGTTGTCGGGGTCTACCGGCTGTTGCGCGAAGAGCAGGCGGCAGCCGCCGGGCAGTTCTATTCCGAGGATGAGTACGATCTCGCGCCGCTGCGCGCCAGCGGCCGGCGCCTGCTGGAACTCGGGCGGTCCTGCGTGCATCCCGACTACCGGGGCGGGCGGGCGCTCTACGAGCTCTGGAAGGGGCTGGCGGACTACGTGCGCGCCCATGACATCGAGCTGATGTTCGGGGTCGCGAGCTTTCATGGCACCGATGTCGCGGCGCTGGCGCAGCCCTTGTCGCTGCTGCATCACCGCCATCTCGCGCCGCCCGAACTGCGGGTGCGCTCGCGCGATTTCCAGCGCATGGATCTCGTGCCGGAAGACCGGCTGGACCGGCGCGCGGCGATGGTCGAGGTGCCGGCCCTGATCAAGGCCTATCTGCGACTGGGCGGCTTCGTGGGCGAGGGCGCCTTCGTCGATCATGACTTCAACACCACCGATGTCTGCCTGGTGATGGACAGCGCCCGGATGAATCCGCGCCAGACCGGCCTCTATACCGGGGAGCGCGGGCGGTGAGCCAGACCTGGCAGGGCGCGCCCTATCCCGAGGAAGATCGCATTTCCGCAAGGGGTTGGGCGCTGGTCCTGATCCGCGGTCCGATGCTGGCCCTGACCGTGTTCGGCGGATTGGCGGTGCTGTTGCTGCTGCGCCTGATCGAACGGCCGCTTTGCGGACTGCGTCGCCCGGTCACGCCCTGGATCACCCAGGGGGTGTGCCGCGCGGCACTGGCGATCCTGGGGCTGGGCTACCGGGTCGAGGGGCGGCCGATGCGGGCGGTGGGCGGTCTGGTCGCCAATCATGTGAGCTGGCTGGACATCTTCGTGCTGAACGCCGCCAAGCGGATCTACTTCGTCGCCAAATCCGAAGTGGCGGGCTGGCCCGGCATCGGCTGGCTGGCACGCGCCACGGGAACCGTTTTCATCGCGCGAGACCGCCGGCAGGCCCGCGCCCAGAAAGAGGTCTTCGAGGACCGGCTGCTGGCGGGGCACAAGCTGATGTTCTTCCCCGAGGGCACATCGACCGACGGCCGGCGGGTTCTGCCTTTCAAGACAACGCTTTTCGAAGCGTTCTTCAGCCAGAGGCTGGAGCATGAGATGCACATGCAGGCGATCAGCCTGGCCTATCACGCGCCGGGGGGCAGCGATCCGCGCTTCTACGGCTGGTGGGGAGAGATGGGTTTCGGGCCCAGCCTGTTGCGGATCATGGCGACCGCACCGCAGGGCCGGGTCGAGGTGGTGTATCACCCGCCGGTCCGGGTTGATGCCTTCGCAGACCGCAAGGCCCTGGCCCGGCATCTGGAGGGGCAGGTCCGGGCCGGGCTCCTGGATCGGGATGTTCTGGAATAAGAAGTCAACTCGGACAGTTACGGTTGGATGCTCAACTTTCGTCGAGCGGCGCCAACAGGGCGGCAAGCGCGGCAACCGGGTCTTCCGACCGCCAGATCTCCTCGCCGATACCGAAGAAATCGGTGGCGCCTGCCAGCCGGGCCACCGCCGCCGCATCCAGCGCTCCCTCGGCCACCACCGGCACCTCGATCATCTCGGACCACCACTGGAACAACTCGTCCCCGGCCATCGTGCCGTCGCCCAGAAGCTCTGTGGCGCCGACCGGCCCGAAGCTCACGTAATCGGCCCCGGCCTCGCCCGCGTTCATTCCCTCGTGGCGCGAAGCGCCGCAGAAGGCCCCCACGATCGCATCTGCCCCGAGAACCTTGCGCGCAGTCCGGACAGAGCGCGCCCCGTCCAGCAGATGCACGCCATCCAGCCCCAGCGGCTGCACCATCTGAAGATGCTCGGCCACCACCAGCGCGATGTCGCGGGCATGGCAGGTTTCGCGCAGCGCGTCGGCGGCGCGCGCCAGCCGGTCCTCGTCGCGGGTGGCAAGCGCAAGCCGGACGCAGGCGATCTCCTGCGCGTCCAGCACGGCGGCGAGCCTGTCCGCGAAAGGCTCCGGCTCGAATTCCGGCGGGGTGACAAGGTAGATCTGGGGCTGGTCGGTCTCGGCCATCGTGACGCCTCCGGCTGTCTTTCGGCCCCTATAGCGCGCCCTCGGACGCTTGGCCATGCCTGCGCTTGATGCGGGGCGCGCAGCCGGCTATCAGGCGGCGTCACCCGGAAAGGAGCGCCATGATCCCCCCGCAGCCCGCCTTCGTGCTCGTTCGCCCGCAGATGGGCGAGAATATCGGCGCGGCCGCCCGCGCGATGTGGAATTTCGGGCTCGAGCGGATGCGCCTGGTGGCCCCGCGTGACGGCTGGCCCAACTCCGGCGCCGTCGCCATGGCCAGCGGGGCGGGCCGGCTGCTGGATGCCGCGCAGCTGCACGGAACAACCGCCGATGCGCTGGCCGATTGCCATTTCACCTTCGCCACCACCGCGCGGCCGCGCGGCATGACCACCCCGGTCTACAGCCCCGAACGTGCGATGGCGCTGGCGGCGGAAAGGATTGCCGCGGGCGAACGGGTGGCGGTGCTGTTCGGCCCCGAGCGGGCCGGCCTGGAGAACGACGACATCGCGCGCGCCAATGCGATCATCTCGGTCCCGGTGAACCCGGACTTCCCCAGCCTCAACCTCGCGCAATGCGTGCTGCTGACAGCCTATGAATGGCGCCGCCAGAGTGCCGAGGTGATCCATGAACGGATGGATGGCCGATCGGAGCCCGCCTCGGGACTTGAGATAGAGAAGCTGGCCGATCATTACGAGGACCGGCTGCAGGCGGCGGGCTTCTTCTTTCCCGAGCACAAGGCGGATAACATGCGCCGCAACCTGCGCAACCTCTGGAGCCGGATGCCGCTGACCCGCGCCGATGTGCAGACGCTGCATGGCATCCTGCGGCAGATGGTCCGCTGGAAGGAACGGGGCGAGTAGCTTGAAGCGGGTCGGGCGGCGGCCTACCCTTGGATCGGGTCTTCGGAGGCAGGGAATGAGCGGAAAACGCAGCATTTTCGAGGAAGTGGAGAGCGGCACCCCGCGCGGTCAGGCGCCGCGCACCGGCATGATCGATGCCGGGCGGCGCGGCGCGCGCGGCGCGGTGCGGGTCTGGCTGATGCTGCTTTTCGCTCTCGTGGTCGCGATGATCGCGGTGGGCGGGCTCACCCGGCTCACGGATTCCGGGCTTTCGATCACCGAATGGCGCCCGATCACCGGCGCGCTGCCGCCGCTCTCGGCCGAGGAGTGGAGCAGCGAGTTCGAGAAATACCGCCAGATCCCGGAATACCAGCTGCAGAACCGCGGCATGAGCCTGGAGGAATTCAAGGTCATCTACTGGTGGGAATGGGGCCATCGTCAGCTGGGCCGGGTGGTCGGGCTGGTCTGGGCGATCGGGTTCCTGGGCTTCCTGCTGGCGCGCAAGGTGCCCCCGGGCTGGACCGGCCGGCTGTTCCTGCTCGGGGTGCTGGGCGGCCTGCAGGGTGCGATCGGCTGGTGGATGGTGGCCTCGGGGCTCACCGGAACCATGCTCGACGTGGCAAGCTACCGGCTGGCCACCCATCTGGGCCTCGCCTTCGTGATCCTGGGGTTGATCGCCTGGTATGTCTTCCAGCTCGGCCGCGAGGAGCGCGAGCTGTTGCAGGCCCGCCGCGCCCGCGAGGGGCGCCTGGCCGGGCTGGGCACCGGGCTGATGCATCTGGCCTTCGTCCAGATCCTGCTGGGCGCGCTGGTGGCGGGGATCGATGCGGGGCGCAGCTACACCGACTGGCCGCTGATGGCGGGCGGCGTCCTGCCACCGGACCTGTTCCGGCTCGACCCGCTCTGGCGGAACTTCTTCGAGGATGACGGGCTGGTGCAGTTCATGCACCGGATGGCGGGCTATCTGCTGCTGCTCTTCGGCCTCTTCGCCTGGCTCCGCGCGCGCAAGGCCGCGCATGGCTCGGTGCGCTTCGGGTTCAACGTGGTGATGGCCGTTCTGATCGTGCAGATCGTGCTGGGCGTCGTCACGGTGATGCACGCCTCGCCCTGGCACCTGGCCATCCTGCACCAGTTCGGCGCGGTGGTGCTGTGGGTCGCGATCCTGCGCGCCCGGTTCCTCGCCAACTACCCCGTCGCCCAATCGATCCGGGACGCAAGATGACGGCGTTCACGGCGCTGATGGCCCATGCGCGCGAGACACAGGCGCTGGCGCAGGTGGCGGGCCGGCTTGGCTGGGACCAGGAGACCGTGATGCCGCGCGGCGCGGCCGAGCAGCGCGCCGAGGAAATGGCGGCGATGGAACATGTGCTGCATGCGCGCCGCTGCGATCCCCGCCTGGCCGAGTGGCTCGAACTGGCCGATCCCCCCGACGCGGCGGGCGCGGCGCAGCTGCGCCTGATCCGCCGCGAGCATGAGCGCGCGACCCGCGTGCCCGCCACGCTGGCCGCTTCCCTCGCCCGCGTCACCTCGCGCGCCCAGGGCATCTGGGCCGAGGCCCGCGCGGCGGATGATTTCGCCACCTTCGCGCCGGTGCTGGAAGAGGTGGTCCGCCTGCGCCGCGAAGAGGGCGCGGCGCTCGCCCGGGGCGGCGATGTCTACGACGCGCTGCTCGACGGCTACGAGCCCGGCGCCACCGCCGCGCAGCTTGCGGCCATGTTCGAGGCGATGCGCCCGCGGCTGGTGGCGCTTCGCGCGGCGGCGCTCGACGCGCCGCTCCCCCCGGCGCTGACGGGCAGTTTCGACCCCGCCGCCCAGATGGCGCTGGCCGAACGGCTGGCACGGATCTTCGGCTACGACTTGGCGCGCGGCCGGATCGACCGGGCGGTGCACCCGTTCAGCTCGGGCAGCGGATCGGATGTGCGCATCACCACCCGCACAGATCCGGCGGACCCGTTCAACTGCCTCCATGCCACGATCCACGAGGTGGGCCATGCCGCCTACGAACAGAACGTGGATCCGGCGCTGGCGCTGACCCCGGCAGGGCAGGGCGCCTCGATGGGGGTGCATGAAAGCCAGAGCCGGATCTACGAGAACCAGCTCGGCCGCTCACGCGCCTTCTGTGGCTGGCTTTACGGTGCGATGCGCGACGCTTTCGGCGATTTCGGCGTGCCGGACGAAGACAGTTTCTACGCCACCGTCAACCGCGTGCATCGCGGCTTCATCCGTACCGAGGCGGACGAGCTGCAATACAATCTCCACATCCTGATGCGGTTCGATCTGGAACGCGCGCTGATCGCGGGCGATCTTGCGGTGCGCGATCTCGAGGCCGCCTGGAACGATCGTTTCGCGCGGGATTTCGGCTATGCCGTGCCGCGCGCCTCGCTGGGCGTTCTGCAGGACGTGCACTGGTCGGTGGGGCTTTTCGGCTATTTCCCGACCTACAGCCTGGGCAATCTCTATGCCGGTTGCCTGCACGCGGCGCTGCGCCGCGACCTGCCCGATCTCGACAGCCATCTCGCGCGTGGCGATCTTGCGCCCGCCACCGGCTGGCTGCGCGACCGGCTGCAATGCCACGGCGCGCTGATGGAACCGGCCGCGCTGATCGCGCAGGCCTGCGGAACACCGCCCTCCGAGGCGCCGCTGCTCAACTACCTGGAAGAAAAGTTCGGCGCGCTGGCCGCAGCCTGAGTCCCGGGTTCTTCTTGGAGGAAATATCCCGGGGGAGTCCGCCACCGGTGGCGGACGGGGGCGGAGCCCCCAAGGATTTTTCCGAAAAATCCTTGCGCGCCCCGTGTGCGGGGCGCGCGCGCCCGCAGTTCAGCTCTCGTCGGCCAGGTCTGCCTCGTCGCCCTGTTCGGCGATCCAGGCGACCGAGACGACCTCTTCGCCCTCGCGGGTGTCGAAGACCTTCACGCCGCCCGCGCTGCGCGAGCGGAACGAGATCCCCTCCACCGGCACCCGGATCGACTGGCCGCGCGAGGTGGCGAGCATGATCTGGTCGTCCATCTCCACCGGGAAGGAGGCCACGATCGGACCGCCGCGCATCGCCTTGTCGATCGCCTGCACGCCCTGGCCGCCGCGGCCCCGCACCGGGTAGTCGTGGCTGGAACTCAGCTTGCCCAGCCCGCCCGCGGTGATGGTCAGGATCAGGTTCTCGGCCGCAGACATCTGTGCATAGCGGTCCTGGCTGATGCCCGCATCGGCATTGCCGGCCTCGTCCTCGTCGGTTTCGACCTCTTCGGTGACACCTGCCACGAGGCGGCGCATCTTGAGATAGGCCGCGCGCTCGTCCGCGCTGGCCTCGAAATGCCGGATCACCGACATCGAGACCACCCTGTCGCCATTCTGCAGCCGGATACCGCGCACGCCGGTGGAATCGCGGCCCTTGAAAACCCGCACATCGGTCGTGGGGAAGCGGATCGCCCGGCCCGCATCGGTCACCAGCATGACGTCGTCCTCTTCCGAGGCGATGCGCGCGTTCACCAGTTCCACCCCCTCGGGCAGCTTCATGGCGATCTTGCCGTTGCGCATGACATTGGTGAAATCCGACAGCGCGTTGCGCCGCACGTCGCCGGCCGAGGTGGCGAACACGATCTGCAGATCCTGCCATTCGTTCTCGGGCCGGTCCACCGGCATGATCGCGGCGACCGAGACTCCGGTGGGAATCGGCAGGATGTTGACGATCGCCTTGCCCTTCGAGGTGCGCCCGCCCAGCGGCAGCCGCCAGGTCTTGAGCTTGTAGACCATGCCGTCGGTGGTGAAGAACAGAAGCTGGGTATGGGTGTTGGCCACGAACAGCGTGGTCACCACGTCGTCATCCTTGGTCGCCATGCCCGACAGGCCCTTGCCGCCGCGGCGCTGAGCGCGGAAATCGGCCAACGGCGTGCGCTTGATGTAACCGGACTGGGTGACCGTCACCACCATGTCCTCGCGCTCGATCAGATCCTCGTCTTCCAGGTCGCCGGCCCAGTCGACGATCTCGGTCCGGCGCGGCACGGCGAACTCGTCCTTCACCGCGATCAGCTCGTCGCGGATGATGGCCATGATCCGCTCGCGAGAGGACAGGATGTCGAGGTAATCCTTGATCTTGCCGGCCAGCTCTTCCAGCTCGTCGGTCACTTCCTTGACGCCGAGCTGCGTCAGGCGCTGCAGCCGCAGGTCGAGGATGGCACGGGCCTGGATCTCGGACAGGTTGTAGGTGCCGTCCTCGTTGACCGTGTGGGTCGGGTCGTCGATCAGGCGGATGAAGGGCGCGATCTCGCCCGCGGGCCAGCGCCGGGTCATCAGCTTGTCGCGGGCTTCGGGCGCGTCGGCCGAGCCGCGGATCGTGGCCACCACCTCGTCGACATTCGACACCGCCACCGCCAGGCCGCACAGCACATGGCTGCGTTCGCGTGCCTTGCGCAGCAGATGGGCGGTGCGCCGCGCGATCACCTCTTCGCGGAAGGACAGGAAGGCGGTGAGGAAGGCCCGCAGCGTCAGCTGTTCGGGCCGCCCGCCATTCAGCGCCAGCATGTTGCAGCCGAACGAGGTCTGCATCGGCGAGAACCGCCAGAGCTGGTTCAGCACCACGTCGGGGGTGGCGTCGCGTTTCAGCTCGATGACGACGCGCACCCCGGCACGGTCGGATTCGTCCTGGACATGGGCGATGCCCTCGATCTTCTTCTCGCGTACGGCCTCGGCGATCTTCTCGATCATCGTGGCCTTGTTGACCTGATAGGGGATCTCTTCGACGATGATGGCGAAACGATCCTTGCGCAATTCCTCGATCCGGGTTTTCGCGCGGATGATGACGCTGCCGCGCCCCTCCAGATAGGCCTTGCGCGCGCCCGAGCGGCCAAGGATCACGCCGCCGGTGGGGAAATCGGGCGCCGGGATGTACTCGATCAGCTGCTCGCTGCTCAGGTCAGGATTCTCGATCAGCGCCAGCGTCGCCTCGGCGACCTCGCCCAGGTTGTGCGGCGGAATGCGCGTGGCCATGCCCACGGCGATGCCTTCGCTGCCATTGACCAGGATATTGGGATAGCGCGCAGGCAGGACCGTGGGCTCGTTGCGCTCGTTTGCATAGTTCGGAACGAAATCGACGGTGTCCTTGTCGATATCCTCCAGCAGCGCCTCGGCGACCTTTTCCAGCCGGCTTTCGGTGTAGCGGTAGGCTGCGGGCGGATCGCCGTCCATCGAGCCGAAATTGCCCTGGCCGTCGATCAGCGGCAGCGACATCGAGAAATCCTGCGCCATCCGCACCAGCGCGTCGTAGACGGCCGAGTCCCCGTGCGGGTGGTAACGGCCCATCACGTCGCCCACGGCGGTGGCGCATTTCCGATAGGGCTTTGACCGGGTCTGGCCGTTTTCCCAAAGCGTATAGAGGATGCGGCGGTGCACGGGTTTCAGACCGTCGCGCAGATCCGGGATCGCGCGCGCGACGATCACGCTCATCGCGTAGTCGAGATAGGACGAGCGCATCTCGTCGACGATGTCGATCGCTGGCCCGGCATGGGGCATGCGCTGCTTTTCGTCTTCATTCTCAGGGGGTTGCGGCGTGTCGTTCACCTTGGCGTCCCGTCCTGTTCCAGCATCCAGATATTGTATCCGGGACTATATCAGAGCCCGGATATTGGGTGCAATGGGCGACTGGACGTTCCCTTGGCAGCCAGGGGGGTGTGCTGATAACACATTGTTTTCATTGAAAAGTAATTCGATTCAGGCATCATTTCCCCGAGGTCCAGGAAAGGGAGAGATGACATGCCGGATTCCGAAACCGAACTGATGCTGAAGGGCTACGGGCTGACAACCGCGGAACTGTTCTACCGGATGCCCGATTATCGCAATGTCCTGAACAGTTTCGTCTGGCAGGATTACGACATTGCGCCGGATCATCCCAGGTTGTTCCGGTTCATCGAGTTCTGGCACGAGGAAATCGAGGGCCCGCTGCATTCGGTGCGCTTTACCCACCGGAAGATGATCGGTCCGAACGCGTGGCGCAACGTCGTGGGCGAATTGCGGCTGAACTGATCCGGGCGCGGCGGCCCCTGGGGCCGCCGGCCGCGGCATCAGGGAATGATGCGGGTGTACTTGGTGCCTTCCAGCGTCGCCCCGAGGCGCAGGCCGGCCTGGCCGAACACCACCGCCACGACCGGGGTGCGGGTTGTCGTGGTCTCGGCCTTGAGCGACTCGCCGATGTCGTTGAACACGTATTCCACATCTGCCCCGGCGGCCCAGCCGGGGCTGCTGCGGAATTCGGACAATGCGTCCTCGGTCATGAAGAACAGCACATGGGTATATTGCTGCGCCCCGATCTGCAGCCCGGCGGAGGCGCGCGCAGCGGAGTAGTAATCCACCGTCCCGCCATTCACCCGCAGTGCCCCCCGGCCATAGGCGCCGCCCAGGCCCAGCCCGGCCTCGGTCATCAGCGGCATGACCAGCATCCCGGTCGATTTCTCGGCCAGTTGCCGGGTATTGGGGAAATCGGAATACATCCGCGACAACGTGGCGTCCACGCGGGCGTCGATCCTGTCGGCCCCGTTGCCGCCTACCCCGTTGCCGCAAGCGGCGGTAAACGCCAGCGCCGAAAGCGCGCCAGCTGTGAAGATGCGTCGGCTCGTCACTGTCATCGATCTGAATCCTGCCTGGTTGAAACTGCCTTGCCCGATCCGGCCTCTTTTCCGGGCCGTGTCGGGCGCAAGTATAAGGATGGCCGGCGGGCCTGTCATCTCCCGAAAGCCGGCTCGGCGATATCCGGCGCGGACGGCCCGCATCAAGCCGGGGCTCAGGCCCCGGCGGCCAGCCGGCGCGCGGCCTCGGGGGCGAAATAGGTCAGGATGCCGTCGCAGCCCGCGCGCTTGAAGGCGAGCAGGCTTTCCATCATCGCCTTGTCGCCATCGATCCAGCCGTTCTGCGCGGCGGCGCGGATCATCGCGTACTCGCCCGAGACCTGGTAGGCATAGGTGGGCGCGCCGAAACTGTCCTTGGCGCGGCGACAGATATCGAGATAGGGCATCCCCGGCTTGACCATCACCGCATCCGCGCCTTCCGACAGGTCGCGCGCGATCAGGCGCATCGCCTCGTCGGAATTGCCCGGATCCATCTGGTAGGTCTTCTTGTCGCCCTTGAGCGCGCCGGAGGCGCCCACCGCGTCGCGAAACGGCCCGTAGAAGGCAGAGGCGTATTTCGCGGCATAGCTCAGCAGCATCACGCCGCTATGGCCGGCCTCTTCCAGGGCCGAGCGCAACGCGCCGATGCGCCCGTCCATCATGTCCGACGGGCCGATGATGTCGGCGCCCGCCTCGGCCTGGCTCAGCGCCTGTTTCACCAGCGCGGCCACCGTCTCGTCATTGACGACATAGCCGTCCGAGGCCCGCACGAAGCCATCATGCCCGTCGATATTGTAGGGATCGAGCGCCACGTCGGTCATCACCGCGATCCCGGGGGCGGCGGCCTTGATCGCGCGGGTGGCGCGGTTGGACAGGTTCTCGGGATTCCAGGCCTCGGCGCAATCCTTGGTCTTCTTCTCGGGGTCGGTGTAGGGAAACAGGCAGATCGCGGGGATGCCGAGCGCCGCGGCCTCGGCGGCGGCCTCGGCGACGCGGTCCACGCTGCGGCGATGGACGCCGGGCATGGAGGGGATCTCTTCCTCGACGCCCTCGCCATCGCGGATGAAGACCGGCCAGATCAGGTCATCCACCGTCAGCGTGTGTTCGCGCGTCAGCGCGCGGGTGGCCGACAGCCGACGGGCGCGGCGAAACCGGGTGGCGGGGAAGGGGGCCTGAACGGGCTGCATCGCGGGCACCTTTGGTTGGATCCACAGACGGCACCGGGATGCACCGGGGGGCCGGGCATGTCCAGCCCCCCTGACGGACCTTCGGATCAGACCAGCGGGCCCTCTTCCAGATCGAGCGCCCGCACCTCCTTGCGCCGGCCCAGGAATTCCGGGCGCGGCAGCGGAGCCGCGAACGGTTCTTCGAGCGCGTTCGACACGGCATTGTAGACGAAGAAGGCGTTCGAGCGCGGAAACGGCGTGATGTTCCCGTTCGAGCCGTGCATCGTGTTGCAGTCGAACAGGATCAGCGTTCCCGCGCGGCCTTCCGCGCTGGCGATCCCATGCGCCTCGGCCAGACGGGTGAGACTGTCATGCGAGGGCGTACCCACCTTCTGCGCCTGAAGCGAGGCGCGATGGTTCTCGGGCGGGGTCTCGCCGTGGCAGCTCACGAAGGTGCGATGCGAACCGGGCATCAGCATCAGCGCGCCGTTCTGCGCGCTGTTGTCGGTCAACAGCAGCGAGGCCGAGACCGCGCGCATTCGCGGCATGCCGTCCTCGGCATGCCAGGTCTCGAAATCGGAATGCCAGTAGAATTCCTTGCCGGTAAAGCCTGGTTTGTAGTTCAATCGGGACTGGTGGATGTAGACGTCGTCGCCCAGCAGGAAGCGGGCGATCCCGGCCAGCCTGCGGTCGCGCCCGAGCCGGTTCATCAGGGCGTCATGCTCTTCCAGGCGGAAGATGGTGCGCACCGCGTCCGAGCCGGGCTCGGTCACGACATCCTCGCGTCGGATCGCGTGGCCCTCGGCGCGAAGGCTGGCCGAGGCATCGATCAGCGCGGCGACCTCCTCGGGCTCGAACAGCCCTTCGAGCACGAGGAACCCGTCGCGCTCGAAGGCCTCGGCCTGTTCGCGGGTCAGGGGCGCGTCGGGACGCCAGTCCGACCAGAGCACGGGATCCTGCCGTTCGATCCAGCGCTCGGGTCCGGTCTGACGGGTGGGATAGATGTCGCGGATTTCGAATTCTCCGCGTCGGGCCGACCTTGTCATGAGTCCTCCTTTCGCTTGTCTTTCTTGGTCCGGATGATGGGTCAACTACCCGGTTTCGAGCGGGGTTCCAAGACCGTGTCCTGCATGTCCCGGTTGCGCGCCGCCGCTCCGGGGCCTATGGGCATTCGGATCCGGCGGCGTTAGGAAGAGCGCCGCTCCGGTCACGCCCGCGGGGGGAAGCGTTGGATCTCTATCGCACGGTCTTCGAAGTCATCGACATGCGGTCCTTTTCGAACCTCTGGTTCTGGATCGCGCTGGCGGTCATGTGGTCCACCGCCAGCCATTGGGTGCTGGGAATTCCCTTCGACATGGTCACGCGCGCCCGCCGCCTGGGCGGGCAGGCCGACCGCGATCTGCACGATCTGGTGCGGATCAACGTCAACCGGATGCTCTACATCACCGGCGTGGCGGGGGTCTGGGTGCTGGGCTTTCTGTGTTTCATCCTCAGCGCCCTGCTGATGCTGGGCTTCTGGTACCGGGTGGAATTCGCCCAGGCGCTGTTCCTGCTGGGCTTTCCGATGAGCCTTGTCTGGGCGATCAGCCTCCGGGCCGCGCGCCGCATCCGCGCCCGGGAAGAGACGGGCCCTGATCTCTATCGCCGGCTGAAGCGGGTTCGGATCGCGACCCAGGCGATCGGGATGATCTCGATCTTCGTCACCGCGCTGTGGGGGATGTATCAGAATCTTTCCATCGGCGTGCTGGACTATTGAAACCCCGCAGGCGCAAACAAGGTATCCCGGCATGAGCGATGCGCAACACATCACCGTGGGCGGCGCGCCCGAAGGCTTCGACGCGAGGCTGATCCTGAACGAGGTGGCACGCGCGGGCGCCCCGGTGCTGCATGTGGCGCGCGACGACAAGCGCCTTGCCGCCACCGAGGCGGCGTTGCGGTTCTTCGCGCCCGACATGCCGGTGCTGCGCTTCCCGGCCTGGGATTGCCTGCCCTATGACCGGGTATCGCCCAATCCCGACATCTCGGCGGCGCGCATGGCCACGCTGGCCGCGCTGGTGCACCAGATGCCCTCGCGCTTCGTGCTGCTGACGACGATGGGCGCCGCCACCCAGCGCGTGCCGGCGCGCGAGGTGCTGCGCGACGCGGCCTTCGTCGCGCGCGTCGGCAGCCGGATCGACGAGGAGGGATTGCGCGGCTTCCTGGTTCGGATGGGCTTTTCTCAGGCGCCGACGGTGACCGAGCCGGGCGATTACGCGATTCGCGGCGGGATCATCGACATCTATCCGCCGGGCGAGGGCGGGCCGGTGCGGCTGGACCTGTTCGGCGACATGCTGGACGGGGCGCGCCGCTTCGATCCGGCCAGCCAGCGCACCACGGAAAAGCTCGACATGGTAGAGCTTGCGCCGGTTTCCGAGGTGATCCTCGACGAGGCGGCCATCCTTCGTTTCCGGCAGAACTACCGCATCGAGTTCGGCACCGCCGGCAGCGACGATCCGCTCTACGAGGCGATCAGCGCCGGGCGCAAGCACCAGGGGGCCGAGCATTGGCTGCCGCTGTTCCACGAACGGCTGGAAACCCTCTTCGACTATCTGCCCGGCGCCTCGGTGACGATGGACGACCAGATCCGCGCCGCGCATCTGGCGCGCTGGGACGGCATCGCCGACCAGTACGAGACCCGGCGCGAGGCGATGCGGCAGAAGGGACGGATGGACACCGTCTACAAGCCGATCCCGCCGGGGATGCTCTATCTCGACGAGGCCGGGCTGGACGCGGCGCTGGCGGCGCGCCGGGTGTTGCAGTTCTCTGCGCTGCCGCGGGCCTCGGGCCCCGGCGTGATCGACGCGGGCGGACGCATCGGCCGCAGCTTCGCCCCGGAGAGGCAGAACGAAAATATAAATCTGTTCAGCTCTCTGGCGGATCATATTCGTGCGAAACTTGAAGATGGGCCGGTGGTCGTGGCCTCCTATTCCGAGGGCGCGCGCGAGCGTCTTTCGGGGCTGATCGAGGATGAGGGCCTGTCCGAGACCATCCCCGTCACCGATGCCACCCGCATCGGCAAGCGCGGGCTGCACCTGGCGGTCTGGGCGCTGGAGCACGGTTTCGAGGGGCCGCTGGGCGAGCGCCGTCTCACGGTGATCTCGGAGCAGGATGTGCTGGGCGACCGGCTGATCCGCGCGCCCAGGAAACGCAAGCGTGCCGAGAACTTCCTGACCGAGGCGCAATCGCTCAGCCCGGGCGATCTGGTGGTTCACGTGGATCACGGCATCGGCAGGTATCACGGGCTGGAGGTGATCACCGCGGCCGGTGCGGCCCATGAATGCCTCAGCCTGGAATATGCCGAGGGCGCCCGGCTGTACCTGCCGGTCGAGAATATCGAGCTGCTCAGCCGGTACGGCCACGAGGAGGGGCTGCTCGACAAGCTTGGCGGAGGCGCGTGGCAGGCCAAGAAGGCACGGCTGAAGGAGCGCATCCGCGAGATGGCCGACCGGCTGATCCGGGTGGCGGCCGAGCGCGCGCTGCGCAAGGCCCCGATCCTCGATCCGCCGCCGCATGCCTGGGAGGAATTCTGCGCCCGCTTCCCCTATCAGGAAACCGACGACCAGCTGTCCGCGATCGAGGCGGTGTTGGAGGACATGACCTCGGGCCACCCGATGGACCGGCTGATCTGCGGCGATGTCGGCTTTGGCAAGACCGAAGTGGCGATGCGGGCGGCCTTCGTGGCGGCGATGTCCGGGGTGCAGGTGGCGGTGATCGCGCCCACCACGCTGCTGGCGCGCCAGCACGCGCAGGGCTTTCGCGACCGGTTCCGCGGCTTCCCGCTGGAGGTGCGCGCCTTGTCGCGCTTCGTTCCGGCCAGGGAGGCGGCGGCCACCCGCGAAGGGATGGCGAAGGGCACGGTCGATATCGTGGTGGGCACCCATGCGCTGCTGGCCAAGGGCGTGAAATTCGCCAATCTCGGCCTGCTCGTGATCGACGAGGAGCAGCATTTCGGCGTCGCGCACAAGGAACGGCTGAAACAGCTGCGTTCGGACGTGCATGTGCTGACGCTCACCGCCACGCCGATCCCGCGCACCCTGCAACTGTCGCTTTCGGGCGTGCGCGACCTGTCGATCATCGGCACCCCGCCGGTGGACCGTCTGGCGATCCGCACCTATGTGAGCGAGTTCGATGCGGTGACGGTGCGCGAGGCGCTGTTGCGCGAGCATTATCGCGGCGGGCAGAGCTTCTATGTGGTGCCGCGCATCTCGGATCTGCCGGAGATCGAGACCTTCCTGCAGGAACAGGTGCCGGAAGTCTCGTATGTGGTGGCGCATGGCCAGATGGCGGCGGGCGAGCTCGACGACCGGATGAATGCCTTCTACGACGGCAAGTACGACGTTCTGCTGGCCACGACCATCGTGGAATCCGGGCTCGACATCCCCACTGCCAACACCATGATCGTGCACCGGGCCGACATGTTCGGGCTGGCGCAGCTCTACCAGATCCGGGGTCGGGTGGGCCGCTCCAAGACCCGGGCCTATGCCTATCTGACGACAAAGCCGCGCGCCCCGCTGACCCCGGGGGCCGAGAAACGGCTGAAGGTGCTGGGCAGCCTCGATACGCTGGGGGCAGGCTTTACCCTGGCCAGCCAGGATCTGGACATTCGCGGTGCCGGCAACCTTCTGGGCGAGGAACAATCCGGCCAGATGCGCGACGTGGGATACGAACTCTACCAGTCCATGCTGGAGGAGGCGATCGCCCGGATCCGCTCGGGCCAGTTGGAAGGTCTGTCGGAGTCCGATGGCCAGTGGGCGCCGCAGCTCAATCTCGGCGTTCCGGTGCTGATCCCCGAGGACTACGTGCCGGATCTGGACGTGCGGCTGGGCCTCTATCGCAGGCTGTCGGGCCTGACCACCAAGGTGGAACTGGAAGGCTTCGCGGCCGAGTTGATCGACCGTTTCGGCAAGCTGCCACGCGAGGTCAACACGCTGTTGCTGGTGGTGCGGATCAAGGCCATGTGCAAGCGGGCGGGCATCGCCAGGCTCGATGCCGGGCCGCGCGGCGCGACGATCCAGTTCCACAATGACAAGTTCGCCAACCCGGCCGGGCTGGTGGAGTTCATCAGGGATCAGGACGGGATGGCCAAGGTGAAGGACAACAAGATCGTCGTCCGGCGCGACTGGCGCTCGGAAAAGGATCTGATCCGCGGTGCCTTCGCCGTCGCGCGCGACCTGGCCGAGAAGGTGGTCCAGCAGGAAAAGGCCGCGCGGGCGAAGGCCGGAGCGTCCTGAGCCTGAACAGAGTGGCGGTCAGCCCTGCGCCGGACCGCCGGAGGACGGAGGCGCGGCGCCCTGCCCGGGTGCGGCAGGCGCTGCCTTCAGCGCCGCCGCGACCCGCTGTTCCAGCAGCCGGCGCGCCCGGCGTTCGGCGGTGCGGACGCGCACCGAGGTCATGAACGCCTCCTGCACGGTGGGCGACGAGGCCCCGAGCGCCGCCGAGATCGCGTCCACCAGCTTTTCGTCGCCGAACCGGTCGGCCGCGTTCAGCGTGTCCTCTGCCAGCTTGTCGGCCAGATCCTCGATGATACCCATCAGCGCGTGCTCTCGGTCAGGCGGCGTTTCACGTAGCCCGTCACCTCGCCGATCATCTCGTCCATATGCGGCCCCTCGAAGAAATGCCCCGCGCCTTCGAGCTCGGTATGGGTGACGGTGATGCCCTTCTGCTCCTGCAGCTTGCCGACCAGCGCCGCCGTGTCGGCGGGCGGGGCGACACGGTCGGCCGTGCCGTTGATGATCAGCCCGGAAGACGGGCAGGGGGCGAGGAAGGAGAAATCGTACATGTTGGCCGGCGGGCTGACCGAGACGAAACCGGTGATCTCGGGCCGCCGCATCAGCAGCTGCATCCCGATCCAGGCCCCGAAGGAGAAGCCCGCCACCCAGCAATGCTTGGAATTGGCGTTCATGGATTGCAGATAGTCGAGCGCCGAGGCGGCATCCGACAGCTCGCCGATGCCCTGGTCGTATTCGCCCTGCGAGCGTCCGACGCCGCGGAAATTGAACCGCAGCACGGTGAATCCCATGTTGTAGAACGCGTAGTGAAGGTTATAGACAACCTTGTTGTTCATCGTGCCCCCGAATTGCGGATGCGGGTGCAGTACGATGGCGATGGGGGCGTCGCGGTCCTTCTGGGGGTGGTAGCGGCCTTCGAGGCGGCCTTCGGGTCCGGGGAAGATGACCTCGGGCATGGATGTGCGGGCTCCGTTTGCGGGCTTCCTGCTGCAGGCGATTTCTTGACGGAATCGCTCGCAAAGCTTAGAAGGATTCTAATTCCATCCGGGCGGACGGGCTGACAGGTCAGTTAAGCTCTGCGACGGAAGAGGTCAACATTGGCAGGACGTCCGGAACCGTGAAACTCAGCACCAAGGGACGATACGCGATGGTCGCGCTGGCCGACATCGCGCTCCAGCCGGCCGGGACGCTTGTCTCGCTCGGCGATATCTCGCGCCGGCAGGATATCTCGCTGCCCTATCTTGAACAGCTCTTCGTCAAGCTGCGCCGCGCGGGTCTCGTGGATTCGGTGCGCGGCCCCGGCGGCGGCTACCGTCTGGCGCGCCCCGCCACCGACATCAAGGTCGTCGACGTGCTGTCTGCGGTGGACGAGACGGTGGACGCGATGCACAAGGGCGCGGGCGTGACCGGCGGGCTGTCCGGCTCTCGGGCGCAGTCGCTGACCAATCGCTTGTGGGAAGGGCTGAGCGCGCATGTCTATGTCTTCCTGCACCAGACGCGCCTGTCGGACGTGGTGGAAAACGACCTTGCACCCTGTCCGGCGGTGCCGCAAATCTTTGCCGTGGTGGACGAGGCCTCGTGACCCCGCCGCTCGGCCAAAAGGCCGGAACGGAAAGAGATCCCTGCTCCGGCTGCCCTGACGGGCGCCTTGCCCGGGACATCGAGGCCATGAAGAAGGAGCCGGCGCCATGAGGCGCGCCTATCTCGACTGGAACGCGACCGCGCCGCTGCGCCCCGAAGCCAGGGCGGCGATGGCCGAGGCCATGGATGTGGTCGGCAATCCTTCCTCGGTGCATGCCGAGGGACGTGCGGCGCGCGCGCTGCTGGAGAAGGCCCGGGCCCGGCTCGCCGCGGCGCTTGGCTCCGAGGGTGCGGATATCGTCTTCACCTCCGGGGCAACCGAGGCGGCGGCGCTGGCCTGTGCGGGGCGGGGACTGGCCGGCGCGGCGGTGGAACATGACGCTGTCGCGGCCTGGATCGACCCGGTCCTGCCGGTGAACGCGGAAGGGGGCGTGACGGTGACGGATCCGGCCGGCAGCGTGCTGCAGCTGGCCAATTCCGAGACCGGCGTGATCCAGCGCCTGCCCGAGGGGCTGGCGGTAAGTGACATGACGCAGGGATTCGGCAAGCTGCCGGTCGCGTTCAACTGGACCGGCGCGGAAATGGCGCTGGTCTCGGCGCACAAGCTGGGCGGCCCCAAGGGGGTGGGGGCGCTGGTGCTGCGGCAGGGCCTGGACGTGACGCCGCGCATCCGCGGCGGTGGCCAGGAGATGGGCCGGCGTTCGGGCACCGAGAACCTGGTGGGTATTGCGGGGTTCGGCGCCGCGGCCGAGGCGGCGCAGCGCGATCTGGCGGCCGGGATCTGGCAGCATGTCGCCGAACTTAGAAATATTCTAGAAAACGCCCTTGAGGCCCTCGCAAGCGAGATTATTTTTGTCGGGAACTCGGCGGAACGGCTGCCCAATACCAGCTGTTTCGCCGTGCCGGGCTGGAAGGGAGAGACCCAGGTGATGCAGATGGATCTTGCCGGGTTCGCGATTTCGGCGGGGTCTGCCTGTTCCAGCGGCAAGGTGCGCGCCAGCCGCGTGTTGCGCGCCATGGGCCATGACGAGACGGTGGCCGGCAGCGCGATCCGCGTGAGCCTGGGCCCCGACACGACCGAAGAGGAGGTGCTGCGCTTCGCCGAAGCCTGGGGCGCACAGTACCGCAGATTTCGCGCCCGCGCGGCGTGACGAGCAAAGGACAGGAGACCGCCATGACCGCTCTGGACAAGGTTGACGTGAAAGAAGGTGTCGACCAGCAGACCGTCGATGCCGTTCGCGAAGTGGGCGGCAAGTACAAGTACGGCTGGGAAACCGATATCGAGATGGATTTCGCCCCCAAGGGGCTGACCCCGGATATCGTGCGCCTGATCTCGGACAAGAACGGCGAGCCGGAATGGATGACCGAGTGGCGCCTGTCGGCTTACGCGCGCTGGCTTCAGATGAAGGAGCCGGACTGGGCGATGGTCGACTATCCCGAGATCGACTTCCAGGATCAGTATTACTATGCCCGGCCCAAGAGCATGGAGGTCCGGCCCACATCGCTGGACGAGGTGGATCCGAAACTGCTTGCCACCTACGAGAAACTGGGCATCCCGCTGAAGGAGCAGATGATCCTGGCGGGAGTGGAAGGGGCCGAGGAGGCCCCTGCCGAGGGCCGCAAGGTCGCGGTGGACGCGGTGTTCGACAGCGTCAGCGTGGGCACCACCTTCCAGGCGGAGCTGAAGAAGGCGGGCGTGATCTTCTGCTCGATTTCGGAGGCGATCCGCGAGCATCCCGAGCTTGTCAGGAAATACCTGGGTTCGGTGGTGCCGGTCTCGGACAATTTCTATGCCACGCTCAACTCGGCGGTGTTCTCGGACGGCTCTTTCGTCTACGTGCCGCCCGGCGTGCGCTGCCCGATGGAGCTGTCCACCTATTTCCGCATCAATGCCGAGAATACCGGCCAGTTCGAACGCACGCTGATCATCGCCGACAAGGGCTCCTATGTCAGCTACCTGGAGGGCTGCACCGCGCCGCAGCGCGACCAGAGCCAGCTGCATGCCGCGGTGGTGGAGATCATCGCCGAGGAAGATGCCGAGGTGAAATATTCCACCGTTCAGAACTGGTATCCGGGCGACGAGAACGGCAAGGGCGGGATCTACAACTTCGTCACCAAGCGCGCCGATTGCCGGGGCGATCGCTCCAAGGTGATGTGGACGCAGGTGGAGACCGGCTCCGCCGTCACCTGGAAGTATCCCTCCTGCATCCTGCGTGGCGATGACAGCCAGGGCGAATTCTACTCGATCGCCATCACCAACAACTATCAGCAGGCCGATACCGGCACCAAGATGGTGCATCTGGGCAAGAACACCCGGTCGCGCATCGTCTCCAAGGGGATTTCCGCGGGCCACGCGCAGAATACCTATCGCGGCCTCGTCAAGATGCATCCCAAGGCCAAGAACTCGCGCAACTACACGCAGTGTGACTCGCTGCTGATCGGCAGCACCTGCGGGGCGCATACGGTGCCCTATATCGAGGTGCGCAACAACTCCAGCCGCGTGGAGCACGAGGCGACGACCTCCAAGGTCGATGACGACCAGCTGTTCTATTGCCGGAGTCGCGGGATGGACGAGGAAGAGGCCGTGGCGCTGATCGTGAACGGCTTTGCCAAGGAGGTGC
>JBKHDP010000024.1:0-21291 GCA_046541255.1 Paracoccaceae bacterium
AACATCGACACGTCCGACAGGTCGATCCCGGCAACCTCGATCCCGTCCATCACGGCGCGCATCGGGTCGTCCGGGGTCGAGGAGGTCTTTTCGATCCGGATCTTGCCGGTGGTCTCGTCCATGATGCAGATGTCGGTGAAGGTTCCTCCCACATCGACGGCAACGCGTGTCCTGGCCATATATGTTCCCTCTCTGTCGTGGCGGCGGGTCGCTGCCCTGCCGCGCAATTTCATGTTGTTGTGCTGCGCACTCTGCGACAAAGATTGCCCTGTGGATAGTCTCGGGTGAAAGCTTCTTGCCCGGTGTCGAAAACCCGCCCCTTCCAGGGCGCCGCGCGCTTTCCGTGCCATGTCGGGCTGCGGTCGAAAGGCTTGACATGCCCCGCAGGCTCTGGGGATGTTGCGATGGTCGAACCGTTCCGCGCCAAGCGGGACGGAAACTGGAGGAGTTACATGAGACGACTGACACTGGCCGTCGCCGCGGCGCTTGCCGTGGGTTCGACGGCGCATGCGCAGGATCTGTCCATCGCGACCGGCGGGACCGGCGGTACCTACTACCCCTATGGCGGTGGCCTGGCCGAGGTGATCGGCCGCCATGTCGAGGGCGCGTCCGCCACCGCGGAAGTGACCGGCGCCTCGGTCGAGAACATGGCGCTGATCGCGCGGATGGATTCCGACCTGGCGATCGCCCTGGCCGATACCGTGCTGGCAAGCTACGAGGGCACCGACCAGTTCGAGGGGCGGCAGGTGGATGCCCGGGCGCTGGCCTCGATCTATCCCAACGCGGTGCAGATCGTGACGCTGGCCGATTCCGGGATCACCAGCCTCGCGGACCTGAAGGGCAAGCGTGTCTCGGTGGGCGCGCCCGGCTCGGGGACCGAGGTGAATGCCGAGACGATCCTGAACGCCAACGGCATCACCTATGACGATATCGACGAGCAGCGGCTGAACTTCAACGAGACTGCCGACGCGTTGCGCGATGGCGACATCGACGCCGGGTTCTGGAGTGTCGGCCCCCCGACAAGCTCGATCATGAACCTGGCCGCCACCCGCGACATCGCGCTGGTGCCGCTGACAGAGGAAGAGGTGGCCGCCGCGCAAGAGGCCGAGCCGGTCTTTGCCTCCTACACGCTGCGCGCGGATCTCTATGAGGGCGTCGACGTGGACGTGCCC
The DNA here is from genome assembly GCA_046541255.1 of Paracoccaceae bacterium. Taxonomy (GTDB): domain Bacteria; phylum Pseudomonadota; class Alphaproteobacteria; order Rhodobacterales; family Rhodobacteraceae; genus Rhodosalinus. Next base: position 1,173 of record JBKHDP010000024.1, read on the forward strand.
ACCATCGCCGTGCCCAACGTGCTGGTGGTCAACGCCGAGATGGACGAGGACCTGGCCTACAACATCACCAAGGCCATGTTCGACAATGTCGACGAGCTGATCGCGGTGCATCCGGCGGCCAACGACACCACGGTGGAATTCTCGTTGGGCGCGACGCCGATCCCGATGCATCCGGGCGCGCTGCGCTACTACGAGGAGACCGGCGCGGAGGTGCCCGACAAGCTGCGCCCGTGACGGCGCGCAAATCCCGGGGGCGGCCTGTCGCGGCCGCCCTCTTGCTCTGGATCGCGGCATCAGGGGCCGCTCCGGCGGCTTCACTGCTCGTGGAAGGGCCATCCGGGGCTCCGATCGTGACGGCACCGGCGCCCGAGGATGCCGAATGGTGCCTGAGCTGGAACCATTCCGTCACCGGTGGCGCGGTGGCCGACTGTTTCCGAAACCGGCAAGGGCGCATGATCCTGACGCGCGCCTTCCTGCATGATTTCGCCGCCGGTCTGGGGACCGTCGAGGGACGTGGCGGCAGGCTTGTCAGCGCGCAGGGCGGTGGCTACTGGATCGAAGGGCTCGACGAGGCGATCCCGGGCAATGCGCTGACCTTGCGTGTGGGCCGGCCCTCGACCGATCATCGCCTTCGCATCGGCGGCGCGGTTCACGCCCTGTCATCCATCGCCGCGGGTCAAAGGGTTGTCCTGCGGCTTGTCGAAACGGAACGAGACGCCCATGACTGACCTCCCGTCCCCTGCCGCCGATCCGATGCAGCTCGGCCCCATGCAGCCGAAAACCATCGCCTGGATCATCGCGACGATCGGCGTCGCGCTGTCGCTGTTCCAGCTTTACGGCGCGGGGATCGAGCCGCTGGGCCTGTTCTACCAGCGCACCATCCATCTGAGCTTCATCATGGTGCTGGCCTTCCTGATCTTCCCGGTCTGGGGGTCGGGGCGCGGCCGCGGTGTGCTGGGCTGGGCCATCGACGCGGTCTTCCTGGTGCTGGCGGTGCTGTCGGGCGGCTATGTCGCGTGGAATCTCGATGCCATCATCGACCGCGCCGGCTGGTGGACGCAGACCGACATCACCATGGGCATCCTCGCCACGATCACCGTGCTCGAGGCGGCGCGCCGCGCCATCGGGCTGGGCATGACGCTGATCGGGGTGGTGGCGATCCTCTACGCGCTGGCGGGCGCCCGGGGCGAACTGCCCTGGCTGGGCGAGTGGTTGCCGGGCATCCTCGAACACCGGGGCAACTCGATCGACCGGCTGGTGGGCCAGCTCTATCTCGGGCAGGAAGGCATCTTCGGCCTGCCGCTGGGGGTGGCGGCCACCTACATCTTCGTCTTCGTGCTGTTCGGCGCCTTCCTGGAGATCACCGGCGCCGGCAAGTTCTTCATCGACCTGGCCTATGCCGCCACGGGGCGCAAGGCGGGCGGTCCGGCCAAGGCGGCGGTGCTGGCCTCGGCGGGGATGGGCTCGATCTCGGGCTCGGCGATCGCCAACGTGGTGACCACCGGCGCCTTCACCATCCCGCTGATGAAGCGGCTGGGCTACCGTCCGGCGCAGGCCGGCGGGATCGAGGCGGCGGCCTCCACCGGCGGACAGATCACACCGCCGCTGATGGGCGCGGGCGCCTTCCTGATCTCCGAATATACCAGGGTTCCCTATATCGACATCGTCGTGCTGTCGATCTTCCCGGCGATCCTCTATCTCGGCACGGTCTACCTGTTCGTCCATATCGTCGCGATGAAATCCGGGATGCAGGGCATGCCGCGGGCCGAACTGCCGAAGGTGGCACAGGTGATGGCGCAGGGCTGGCAGTTCATCATTCCGCTGCTGCTGCTGGTCTGGCTGCTGGCCAACAACCTGTCGCCCATGCGGGTCGGGTTCTGGGCGATCCTCTCGGTGATCGTCGTGGCCGCCCTGCGCGGCGCGCTGGACCTGTTCCTGTTCCAGCCCCGCAACGGCACGCCGGTCTCTGCGGCGCGGGTGCAGCAGGCGCTGCAGACCGGCATCGCGATCCTGTTCAAGGCGCTGGCGCTGGGTGCGCGCAACGCGGTGGCGGTGTCGATGGCCTGCGCCGTGGCGGGCATCATCGTCGGTGTGGTGGGTCTGACCGGGCTGGGGCTGAAGTTTTCCTCGATGATGGTGGCCTTCTCGGGCGGGAACCTGGTGCTTGCGCTGATCCTCGTGCTGCTGGCCAGCCTGGTGCTGGGCATGGGGCTGCCGGTGACGGCCTCCTATATCGTGCTGATCGTGCTGGTGGGCCCCGCCCTGACCGAGGAATTCGGCGTGCCGCTGCTGATCGCGCATCTGGTGGTGTTCTGGTACTCGCAGGACAGCAACGTCACACCGCCTGTCGCGCTGGCGGGTTTCGCGGGGGCGGCGATCGCCGGGGCGAAGCCTATGGAAACCTCGATCCAGGCATGGAAATTCGCCAAGGGCCTCTACCTGATCCCGCTCTTCATGGTCTATAATCCAGAGATCGTTCTGGGCGGGCCGGTGCTGCTGGTGATCTGGACCGGCCTGATCGCGGTGCTGGCGCTGGTGGCCTTCGCCGCGGCGATCGAGGGCTGGCTGTTCGGCCCGATGGACATGATCTCGCGGCTGGCGGTGATCCCGGCCACCGTGGCGGTCTTCCATCCCGAGCGCATGATCGAGGCGGCGGGCGCGGCGGTGCTCGTGGCGATCCTGGGGTGGAACCTTCTGGCGGCCCGGCGCCGCCCGTTGCAGACCGGCTAACGCGCCGCACTCAGCCGCGCGCGCGGCGCTCGCTGCCGCGGCGCAAGAGATCCGCAAGCGTCGCGGCGGCGAAGCCGCCCGCCGCGAGGCAGACGATGGTGGGGCCGGTCGGCGTGTCGAAACGGTAGCTGGCCCAGAGCCCGCCCAGCGCCGACAGCGCCCCGAGACCCGCCGCCACGGCTGCCATCGCCTCCGGGGTGCGGGCGAAGGGGCGGGCGGCGGCGGCCGGGATGATCAGCAACGCCGCGATCAGCAGAACGCCGACCACCTTGATCGCCACCGCCACCACGACGGCCAGCGCCACGGTCAGGATCATCTGTTCGCGCCGCGGGTCGATCCCGGCGGCATGGGCCAGATCGGGGCTGAGCGTGGCGGTCAGCAGCGAAGACCAGCGCCATGTTACCAGCCCGACCACCAGCGCGGCGCCGGCCCAGATCACCGCGAGATCGGCGCGGCCCACGGCCAGGATATCGCCGAACAGATAGGCCATCAGGTCGATCCGAACGCCCGACAGGAAGGACACCGCGACCAGCCCGAAGGCCAGCGCGGAATGGGCCAGCACGCCCAGCAGGGTGTCCATCGCGTAACCGCGCCCCGACAGGGCCGAGACGGTGGTGGCCATGGCCAGCGCCATCGCCAGCGCGCCGGCGAAGACCGAAATGTCGAAGGCCAATGCCAGCGCCACGCCGAGGATGGACGCATGGGCCGTCGCGTCGCCGAAATAGGCCATCCTGCGCCAGACCACGAAACAGCCCAGCGGTGCGGCGGCCAGTGCCACGCCAAGCCCCGCCAGCGCCGCGCGCACCAGGAAACTGTCCAGCATCATTCGGCGGCCTCGTGCGGGTGATCGTGGGCGTGGGGGTGGTCGTGATGGTGATCGTGATCATGCCGGTAAAGCGCCAGCGCCCCCTGCGTGCCGGTTCCGAACAGTGCCCGGTATTCCGGCGCCGAGGCCACGGCTTCGGGGCGGCCTTCGCAGCAGACATGCCCGTTGAGGCAGATCACCCGGTCCGAGGCGCTCATCACCACATGCAGCTCGTGGCTGACCATCAGCACCGCACAGCCCAGATCGCGCCGCACGTCCTCGATCCGGCGGTAGAAGGCGGCCGAGCCGGGCTGGTCGAGCCCCTGTGTCGCCTCGTCCAGCATCAGGATGTCGGGCCGTTCCAGCAGGGCCCGGGCCAGCAGCACGCGCTGGAACTGCCCGCCCGACAGCGCGCTCATCTGGCGCGACAGCAGGCCTGGAACGCCGGCCTGTTCCAGCGCCTGGGTGGCGTCGCGGGCCGGCACGCGCCGCGGTAGCCCCAGGAAACGGCCCACCGTCAGCGGCAGGGTGGGATCGACATGCAGCTTCTGCGGCACATAGCCGATTCGCAGCCCCGGCGACCGGCGAACCTGCCCGCTCTCCTGCGGGACGGCCCCGATCAGGCTGCGCAGCAGGGTGGATTTGCCCGCGCCGTTGGGGCCGACGATGGTGACGATCTCGCCACGGTCGATGTGGAAATCCACCCCGCGCAGCACGGTCTGGCCGCCCAGCCGCACCGTCAGGCCCGAGGCCTCGATCAGGCTCATGCGGCCTCCGTTTCGGCGCAGCGCGGGCAGATGCCCTCGGCCTCGACCACCACGCGCTCGATCCTGAATCCCGCGGCCTGCGCGGCATGCCCCAACATGCCACGGGCCGGATCCGCCTGCGCTTCGGCCACCGACTCGCAGATCCGGCAGATCAGGAAGACGGGGCTGTGGTTTTCACCCGGATGGGTGCAGGCGGCGAAGGCGTTGAGCCGTTCGATCCGGTGGGCGAAACCATGCTTGACCAGGAAATCCAGCGCCCGGTAGGCCACCGGCGGCTGCGAGCCCAGCCCTTCCTCGCGCAGGATGCCGAGGATCTCGTAGGCACCCATCGCCCGGTGCCGCGCAAGCAGGATTTCCAGCACCCGACGGCGCACCGGGGTCAATTGCAGGCCCTGGGCCGCGCAATGCGCCTCGGCCGCCGCGACGCCAAGGGCGATGCAGCTGTCATGGTCGTGGCGCTCGAATCCGAGGGCGGACATGGCGGGCCTCCTCTGGGTCTGTCGGGGACTTGATATGTTATAAAGTTCGCAGTATCAAGCCGCGTAATGTTATAAAATCACAATGGAGCTTCCCGATGATCCGCCGACTCGCCGCGTTGTCCGTCTCTGCCCTCGCGCTTGCCGCGCCCGCTCTGGCCGACGTGCCGCGCGTGGCCACCGACATCCTGCCGGTGCATTCGCTGGCCGCGAAGGTGATGGAGGGGCTGGGCCGCCCCGACCTGATCGTGCCGGCCGGGGCCTCGCCGCACGGATATGCGCTGCGCCCATCGGAGGCCGGAGCGCTTGAACGGGCGGAGCTGGTGATCTGGGTGGGCGAGGGGCTGATGCCGCAACTGGCCGGCAGCATCGAAACCCTTGCCGGGGATGCCGCGGTGCTGGAACTGATGGCGCTGGACACCTCGGTCAAGCGGCCGTTCCGCGAGGGCGCGACCTTCGAAAAGCATGGCCATGCCGATGATGGCGATCACGAGCACGAGCACGGCGATGATGACCACGAACACGGGCATGATGCGCAGGCCCATGACGATCATGCCGATGGCGGCCACGATCACGGCGATGACGATCACGGCGATCATGCAGGCCATGACGATCATGCGCATGGGGCCGAGGATCCTCACGCCTGGCTCGACCCGGAGAACGGCAAGGCCTGGCTGGACGCCATCGCCGCCGCGCTGTCGCAGGCCGATCCCGAGAATGCCGGCACCTATTACGCCAATGCCGCAGCCGGCAAGGCCGAGCTGGACGCGCTGAGTGCCGAGATCACCGAGACGCTGGCCCCGGTGCAGGAGGCCGATTACATCGTCTTCCACGATGCCTACCAGTATTTCGAGGCCCGGTTCGGCATTTCCGCCGCCGGGTCGATCTCGCTGGCCGATGCCTCCGATCCCAGCGCCGCGCGCATCGCCGAGATCCGCGACAAGGTGGCTGAACTGGGCGTGCGCTGCGTGTTCTCCGAGCCCCAATTCGATGCGGGCCTGGTGGCCGCCGTGTTCGAAGGTGCCGAGGCCGAGACAGCGGTGATCGATCCCCTCGGGATCGGGCTGGAACCGGGGCCGGCGCTTTACCCCGCGCTCTTGCGGGATCTGTCGCGCGACATGGCGGCGTGTCTTGCCGGCGAGCGGGATAAAGACCAATAAAAAGAATCAGGATTGACCCGGCCGAGCGTTTCCGTCAGATTTCCCCCATGCCCGCGAAGACGGGCGGTTCGCCAGAGGGGAGCACCGGAATGACATCGGCAGAGATCATGCAGGCCGGCCGGGCGGAGGGGGCAGCCTCCGCCCCGCCATGCCCGCCATGCTGGCGCGAGGTGGTGGCGCAGGCTTTCGACGGGGTGATCCCCGACAGCCCGGGGCTGGAACTGCTGCTGGACCGGCTGGCGCAGCGCGACACCGCGGCGCGGGACGCTACGCGCTGATCCGCGAAAAGGCCTCGTGCATCGACGAAGGCCATGCCGCGCTCGACCGGGCGGACCTTCCGTCAGTGGCCCCGACCTGTCGCGTCTGCGTGACCCGCAGCTTGTGATTGCGGGACGATCTGTCCGTGACCTGCGGATGCTCCTCGCATGATGCACAGATTTCGGGCAGGCCCTGGGGTCGCGGCCACGGGTGCTGCTTCAGGCGGCCCGGGAGGGCGCCGCCCGCGCCGGCAATGCGTTCACCCCTTGGGCTTGCCGCGCGACACGGTATGCTGGATCCGAAACCCGGAACGGAGCCAGGTGACGCCCCGATGAGCAGCAGTTTCGACGCGCGCCTGCGCGATCTCGTGGCACAGATCTACCCCGGAGAGGCGCGGGGCGATCTGCCGGGGCGCATCACGCGCGCCTTCTGGCCGGACGACCGGCCGCGCCGCCGCCGCCCGCGCGTGCCCTCCAACACCTTCTGGTCGGAGCGCGACGCACTGGTCATCACCTATGGCAATTCGATCGTGGACGGGTCGCACAAGCCGCTGGACCTGCTGCAGGATTTCCTGACGCGCAATCTCGATGGCGTGGTGAACGGGGTGCATGTGCTGCCTTTCTTCCCGTTCACCTCCGATGACGGGTTCGCGGTGACGGACTATACCGCCGTCAATCCGGTGCTGGGCGACTGGACCGATATCCGGCGCATCGCGTCGCGTTTCAAGCTGATGTCGGACCTGGTGCTGAACCATGTTTCCAGCCAGGGCGCGTGGTTCAACGCCTACCTTCAGGGCCACCCCCCGCATGACCGGTTCTTCTTCGAGGCCGATCCCGAGGCCGATCTGTCCGCCGTGGTGCGTCCACGCACCCATCCGCTTCTGCGCCGGGTGGAAACGGCCAATGGTCCGCGCCATGTCTGGTGCACCTTCAGCCATGACCAGGTCGATCTCGATTTCCGCAACCCCGAGGTGCTGCTGGAATTCCTGCGCATCATGCGCCTGCATCTCGACAACGGCGTGCGTATCCTGCGGCTGGACGCCGTGGCCTTCCTGTGGAAGGAGATCGGCACCGCCTGCATCCACCTGCCGCAGACGCATGCCATCGTCCGGCTGATGCGGCTGCTGTGCGACTATGCGCAGGAACCGATGATCCTGCTGACCGAGACCAACGTGCCTCGGGCGGAGAATCTCAGCTATTTCGGCAACCGCAACGAGGCGCATGCGGTCTACAACTTCTCGCTGCCGCCGCTGCTGCTGCACGCGATGCTGTCGGGCAATGCCCGCTACCTGAATCGCTGGCTGGCCACCATGCCGCCCGCGCAGATGGGCTGTGCCTACCTGAACTTCTCGGCCAGCCATGACGGGATCGGCCTGCGGCCTGCCGAGGGCATCCTGCCGCCCGACGAAATCGCGCGCATGATCGCCTGCGTCGTCTTGCGGGGCGGGTTGGTGTCGATGCGGACCATGCCGGACGGCTCGCAGCAGCCCTACGAACTGAATTCCGGCTTCTTCGACGCGTTGGGCACCACCTTCGCGGGCGAGACGGCGCATCACCTGGAACGCTTCCTGTGCTCCCAGACCGCGGTGATGTCGGTGGAGGGCATCCCCGCCTTCTACATCCACGCATTGCTGGCCACCCCCAACGATCATGCCGGGGTGGAGAAGACCGGCGTGAACCGCGCGATCAACCGGCACCGTTGGCACTATCCCGACCTGCAGGCGCGGCTGCGCGATCCGTCCAGCCTGCAGGCGCGGGTGCTGGGCGAGCTGAAGCGGCGCCTCGCGATCCGGGCCCGCCAGCCCGCCTTTCACCCCAATGCCACCCAGTTTACCCTGCAACTGGACGACCGGGTGTTCGGCCTCTGGCGTCAGAGCCTGGAGCGCGACCAGTCGGTCTTCGCCCTGCACAATACCAGCGCCGAAACGGTGGAGATCGACCCGGTGGCGATCAACCTGATCGACGGTGAAGAGTGGTGCGACCTGCTGTCGGGCGACCCGGTGGTGCCGGTGGGCGCGCCCATCGTGCTTGCGCCCTACCAGTGCCGCTGGATCAGCAACCGCCGTTAAGGGGAAAGCGCCCGGCCCCTGGACGGGCCGGCACCGCCGGGCGCGCTCAGCGCAGCTCCTGCAAGTCGTCGGCCACCGCGCGCACCATGTCGTCCATCAGCGCCGGATCGGCGGCGTTCACCCGCGACCAGGTGGCGATGAAAGGGGTCTCGAAAGGATTCTCCAGAAAGGCCTGGCCTGCGCGCATGATGTTTTCGGCGAAGAGCTCGATGGATTGCTCCTCGCGGTGGCGATCGAGGCTCAGCCCGTTCATCGCCGCGTCATTGTAGTAGCTTTCCAGCAGGTCCAGCGCGGTGCGGTAATAGACCGCCTTGAGCGTGCGGAAGGTGTTCTGGGTGAACACCGTGCCGTCGGCGGCCAGCTTGCGGACCACCGCCTTGATGATGTCGGTGGACATCCGGTTCAGCCCCTGCGCCGCGTCCTCGGCCGAAAGGTCCTGGTGCTTGTGGTCGTAGATATCGGCGATCTCCACCTGGCAGACCGCCTTCGGCGCGAGGTTGCGCCAGGCCTCGGACAGAACCCCGATCTCCAGCCCCCAGTCGGAGGGGATGCGCAGGTCGGGCAGCATCGCCGTGCGGAGCGCGAATTCTCCGGAAAGCGGGTATCTGAAGCTGCGCAGGTAGTCGATATAGTCGCGGTCCCCGATCACCTTGCGCAGCGCGATCAGCAGCGGGCTGACCAACAGCCGCGTCACCCGCCCGTTGATCTTGCCGTCGCCGATGCGCGGGTAGAAGCCCTTGGCCACCTGATAGGGGAAGTTCGGATGCACCACCGGGTAGACCAGCCGGGTCAGCATGTGGCGCGAATAGGTGAGGATGTCGCAATCGTGGATCGCCGCCACCGCCGTGTCGCGCCGCGCCATCATGTAGCCCAGGCAGGTCCAGACATTCTTGCCCTTGCCGGCTTCGGCCGGGTAGAGCCCCTGCGCCTTGAGCCGGTCGCCCAGCGCCTGCTGGCGCGGGCTGTCGTTCCAGATCACCACGTGATCCTGTGGCAGTCGCGCGAAGAACCGCACCGCGTGGGCGTATTGGTCGCGGTCGGCCTGGTCCAGCCCGATGATGATGCGGTGCAGGTAGGGCAGCTGCGCAAGCTCGTCGAGGATATGGGGCAGGGCCTGGCCTTCCAGCTCGGAGAACAGCGAGGGCAGGATCAGGCTGATCTTGCGGTCCTGCGCGAAGGTGGCGACCGTGTGGGTCAGCGTGTCGGGGCTGACGGAGCGCAGGTCGTGCAGGGTGGCTACCGGCCCGTTCTGGTGAAAATCCGCCATGTCACTCGTTCCCTGTACCGATTCCGTTCCGCGAGAGTATGCCGGTTACCGCTTGGGACCAACCTTCCGGCCCCGGGAGCGTGGTACGGATGATCCGGCCGGTATCCTCGCCCGGCAGCCGGGGCAGCGGCGCGCGATGCGGATTGGCCACGATCACGCCCCAGGTGGCGGCTTCCAGCATCTCCACGTCGTTGGGCGCGTCGCCAAGCGCAAGGCAGGGCGGATCGCCGTAGCCGGCGAGGATCTCGGCCATCCGGTCGGCCTTGCGCCTGCCCGTGCCCAGCGTCAGGAACCGCCCTCCTTCACGCGCCTCGATACCCAGCGCCGCCAGTGCCGCGACGAAGGCCCGGCGGTCCTCACCGCCTCCCGTCCACAGCCCCGGCTCGGTGAAGCGGCGCTGCCCGGCCAGCGCGGCCTGCTGCCGCGGCAGGCCGGTGAGGTCGGCCAGCTCGGCCACGGAGAGCTGCGAGAAGCCCCGGAATCCCTCCCGCAGAGCGGCCGGCAGTGCCTCCAGCGCGGCGCGGATGCGCGCGTGATCGCCGGCCTCGGCGGCATCCTCGGCGAAGGCCGGCAGGAGGCCCGCGCCATTCTCGCAGATCGCGGGCACATGCGCGAAGCCCAGCGCCCGGCGCAGGGCGGCGATCTCGGCGGCGGTCTTGGAACTGGCCAGCACGACCGGGATTTCCGCATCGCGCAGCCGGGCCAGCACCGCATCGGCGGCGGCGTGGCTGTAGGTCTCGTGGTCCAGCAGGGTGCCGTCCAGATCGGTGAAGAGGACAAGCGGCGGGCGGGTCATGGGGTCTCCGGCATGCTGTCAGCCTAACCGAGCCGGGCGCGGCAGGCCCGCGACGCAACGCCGCGTCATATGACCGATAGAAATTATCGGAATTGACACTCGGATCCGCGAGTCGCATGTTGCGGGCAGGTTCGCGATAACGCGGGCAACGAAACGACACGAAACGAAGCGACCGCGCGGAGGCCGCAGGAATGATCGTCTGCCACTGCATGAACATCTCCGAGGACGAGATCCGCCGCGCGGTGGACTGGATGCGCGCCTCCGACAACGAAACGCTGATCACACCCGGCAAGATCTACCGCGCCCTGGGCAAGAAAGCCGATTGCGGCGGCTGCCTGCCGCTCTTCATGGATGTCATGCAAAGCTGCGAATCCCTTGAGGTGCCGACGAATTTGCGTAATCTTAAAAGGATTCCAAATTCGGGAGAGCGTCATGAAGGGCGACGATAAGGTCATCGACTATCTCAACCGCGCACTGCGCAGCGAGTTGACGGCAGTCAGCCAGTACTGGCTTCACTACCGGCTGCAGGAGGACTGGGGCTACGGCAAGATCGCGTCCAAGTCGCGCGCCGAAAGCATCGAGGAGATGCACCACGCCGACAAGCTGATCGAGCGGATCATCTTCCTCGAAGGGCACCCCAACCTGCAGAAGCTCGACCCGCTGCGCATCGGCCAGACCCTGCGCGAGACGCTGGATGCCGACCTGGCCGCCGAGCACGAGGCGCGTGATCTCTATATCGAGGCGCGCAACCACTGCGACAGCGTCGGCGATTATGTCAGCAAGAATCTCTTCGAGGAGCTGATCGCCGACGAGGAAGGCCATATCGACTACCTCGAAACGCAGCTCGACCTTTACGAGAAACTGGGCGCAGAGCGCTACGGCCTGCTCAACGCCAGCTCTGCCGACGAAGCCGAGGACTGAGCCCGCTTCGATCCGGCATGCCACGGCCGCGGCCCGCCCCTGACAGGGCGGGCCGTTTCCATCTCAGCCCGCGCGGAACCTTCCGCCTCCGCCGCGCATTGTCTCGGGCAATGCAACAACCGGAGGCCGGATGAGCGATCCCGACAGTGCGACGCGCGATTTCATGGAGGCGCTGCGCGCCCGGAACCCGCACGAGCCCGAATTCCACCAGGCTGCCGAGGAAATCGCCCGCTCGGTGATGCCCTGGTATCTCGACCAGTCCGAGATGCGCCGCGCGGGGTTGCTGGAACGGCTCACCGAACCCGATCGCATGATCTCGTTCCGGGTGGCATGGGAGGACGATTCCGGCGTGGTGCGGATGAATCGCGCCTGGCGGGTTCAGTTCAGCCATGCGCTGGGCCCCTACAAGGGCGGTTTGCGCTTCGCGCCAGAGGTCGGCCCGTCGGTGCTGAAATTCCTCGGGCTCGAGCAGGTGCTCAAGAACGCGCTGACCGGGCTTCCGATGGGCGGTGCGAAGGGCGGGGCGGATTTCGATCCGCATGGCGCCAGCCGGGCCGAGATCGGCCGGTTCTGCCGGGCGCTGATGGCCGAACTTCACCGCCATATCGGCCCCGACATGGATGTGCCCGCCGGCGATATCGGTGTAGGGCCGGAAGAGATCAGCCTGATGTTCGGGGAATACCTGAAGCTCACGAATACCTGGACCGGCGCCCTGACGGGCAAGGGCTGCAGCTTCGGCGGCAGTGCCGTCCGGGTCGAGGCCACGGGCTACGGCTGCGTCTATTTCTGCGAGATGATGCTGGAAGAGCATGGTCACGGGTTCGAGGGCAAGCGCGTGGCCATCTCCGGCAGCGGCCATGTGGCGCTGTTCGCCGCCGAGAAGGCGATAGACCATGGCGGGCAGGTCGTCAGCCTGTCGGACAGTAACGGTCTTCTGGTCTGCGAGGCCGGGATGTCGCAGGATCTTCTGGACCGGATCAAGCGGGTGAAGCTGGAAAAGCGCGGCCGACTGGCGGATTGCGACTCGCTGGACGGCGCGGTCTACCGCGAGGGCGAGACGCCCTGGGGGCTGGAGCCCGACATTGCGCTGCCTTGCGCCACCCAGAACGAGCTGGATGCCGATGACGCCGAGGCGCTGGTCGCGGGCGGGCTGCTGGCGTTGTGCGAAGGCGCGAACATGCCGCTCACCCCGGCCGCGGCCGAGCGGCTGCGCGAGGCCGAGGTGCTGCACGGCCCCGGCAAGGCCGCCAATGCCGGCGGTGTGGCGGTCAGCGGGCTGGAGCAGACCCAGAACGCGCAGCGGCTGAGCTGGTCGCGCGCCGAGGTGGATCGCCGCCTGCAGGAGATCATGCGGCGAATCCACGGCGAATGCCTCGACAGCCGTCTGGGCGAGGGCCCGGTCAGCTATCCGGATTGCGCCAATCTTGCCGGATTTCGACGCGCGGCGGCGGCGATGCACTCCTTCGGAGTCTATTGACGCGGGCTTGGCGCTGCGCTCCGTTCCCCACCATGCTACCACTGGCGCGACATGACAGCGGAAAGCACCGGGGCACGGGATGCAGGATGAAGGACAGGGCTCGGGCCGGGCGGACGGTCCACAGCTGGATTTTGCCGACGAGCCGGGAGCGGCGAGGTCGGGCTGGGTTGCGCTCGCGCTGGTTCTGGCGCTGGGCGGTTGGATGGGATCGGGGTTCCTGCTCCCTGGCGAGGAGTCCGCTGCCCCCGACACGCAGCGCGACGAGTCGCGCCCCGTCGCGGTGGCCGTGCGCGACTCGTCTGCCGAGGAGGTTCGTGAGGTCTTTCGCGCCGAAGGCCAGGCCGAGCCCGAGCGCGACACCAGGGTTCGGGCAGAGACCACCGGAGAGGTGGCCGAGCTGAGTGTGCGCCGTGGCGCCGAGGTCGAGGCCGGCCAGACGATCGCGCGCATCGCGCCGGCCCAGCGTCAGGCCGAGCTGCAGCGCGCCCGCGAGGAGGAGGCCCGTGCCCGCCGCGACTACGAGAACGCCCGGACCCTGCTGGATCGCGGCGTGGCCACGGCGGACCGCGTGGCCCAGACCCGTGCCAGCCTGGCCGCCGCAGAGGCGCAGGTCGCGGCGGCCGAGGAATCGCTGGCCGATACCACCATCCGCGCGCCCTTCGCCGGCCGGCTGGAGGAACTCACCATCGAACCGGGCGAATTCGTTCAGGCCGGCAGCGCCGTCGCCCGGGTGGTGGATCTGACCCCGCTCACCGTCGAGGTTCAGGTGCCGCAGACCCAGCTTGCCGCGCTGGAGGAGGGCCAGGAGGCGGAGGTGCGTTTCATCACCGGCGAGACGCGGCAGGGCCGCGTCACCTTCGTGGGGCGCGCCGCCGATGCCAGCACCCGCACCTTTGCCGCCGAGATCGAGGTGGCGAACGAGGATGGCGCCATCCCGGCCGGCATCAGCGCCGAGGTGCGCATCCCCACCGGCACCCGGCAGGCGCATTTCCTGTCTCCGGCCATCCTGTCGCTCGACGCGCAGGGGCGGCTGGGGGTCAAGACCGTGGACGCCGAGGAAACCGTCGTCTTCCACGAGGTCGAGATCGTCCGCGCCCGGCCCGACGGAGTCTGGGTCTCGGGTCTGCCCGATAGTGCCCGGATCATCACCGTGGGCCAGGGCTTCGTCAGCGACGGCGAGGCGGTCGCGCCCCAGCCGGAGGAGGATCTGGGCATCGGCCGGTTGCGCGGCGGCGCCGATGCCGCCGCCGCGGGGGGCGAGTGATGGGCGCGCTGATCGACGCGGCCTTTTCCCGCGCCCGCGTGGTGATCCTGACGCTGATCTTCGTGCTGGCGACGGGGACTGCGGCCTATCTGCAGATCCCCAAGGAAAGCGCCCCCGAGGTGCCGATCCCCACCATCTATGTCATCACCACGCTGGAGGGGATCGCCCCGACCGATGCCGAGCGGTTGCTGGTCGAGCCGCTGGAGACCGAGCTTGCCTCTATCACCGGGCTGCGCGAACTCTCGGCGCGGGCCGACGAGGGCACGGCCTCGGTCACGCTGGAATTCGAGCCGGGCTTCGACAGCGAGGAGGCGCTGGACCGGGTGCGCGAGGCGGTGGACCGGGCCCGGCCCGACCTGCCCGACGATGCCACCGACCCCAGCGTGAACGAGGTCAATACCGCGCTGTTCCCGATCCTCAATGCGATCCTTTCGGGTCCGGTGCCCGAGCGCACGCTCAACCGCCTGGCCGAGGATCTGCGCGACCGGATCGAGGCGCTGCCCGGCGTGCTGGAGGTGGATCTGGGCGGCGCGCGCGACGCGCTGATGGAAGTGCAGATCGACCCGACGGTCTTCGAGACCTACAACATTTCCTTCGATGAGCTGATCGGACAGATCAGCCGCAACAACCGGCTGATCGCCGCCGGCGCGATCGAGACCGGCGCCGGGAGGATCGTGCTGAAGGTGCCCGGGCTGATCGAGGATGTCGAGGACGTGATGGAGCTGCCGGTGAAGGTGCGCGGCGATACCGTCGTCACCTTCGCCGACGTGGCCACGGTGCGGCGCACCTTCGTCGACCCGGACGGATTCGCCCGGATCGGCGGCCAGCCGGCGCTGGCGCTGGAGGTCAAGAAGCGCGCCGGCGCCAACATCATCGAGACGGTGGCGGCGGTGAAGCAGGTGGTGGACGCGGCCCGCTCCGACTGGCCCGAGACCGTGCGGATCGACTACATGCAGGACCAGTCCGAGACCGTGGAAGAGATGCTGAGCGATCTCGAGGCCAATGTCATCACCGCAGTGTTGCTGGTGATGGTGGTGGTGATCTGGGCGCTGGGCCTGCGGCCGGCGCTGCTGGTCGGGCTGGCGATCCCCGGGGCCTTCCTGGCCGGCGTCGCCGCGCTCTGGGCGATGGGGACCACGATGAACATCGTGGTCCTGTTCTCGCTGATCCTGGTGGTCGGGATGCTGGTGGATGGCGCGATCGTCACCACGGAATATGCGGACCGGCGCCTGCAGGAGGGCGCCACGCCGCGCCTGGCCTATGCCGAGGCCGCGAAGCGGATGGCCTGGCCGATCGTCGCATCCACCCTGACCACGCTGAGCGTGTTCTTCCCGCTGCTGTTCTGGTCCGGCACCGTGGGCGAGTTCATGAAATACCTGCCCATCACGGTGATCCTGACCCTTGCCGCGTCGCTGGCCATGGCGCTGATCTTCATTCCCGTTCTGGGCGGGCTGATCGGCCGGGCGCAGCCGCAGACCGGCGCCGCGAGGCGCGCCCTGCACGCGGCCGAGCATGGCGACCCGCGTCAGGCCGGCGGCGCCACCGGCGCCTATGCGCGATTGCTGGAATGGGCGGTGCTGCGGCCGCTGGCCACGCTGGGTTTCGCGCTGGCACTGCTGCTGGGCGCCTTCGCGCTTTACGGCGAATTCGGGCGCGGGCTGAGCTTCTTTCCCGAGGTGGAGCCCGATTTCATGCAGGTCACGGTGCGCGCGCGCGACAGCCTGTCTGTCCACGAACAGGATGCGCTGGTTCGCGAGGTCGAGCGCCGTCTGATCGCCCGCGAGAGCGTGGCCCGCGTCTACGCCCGCAGCGGCAGCCAGCAGCGCGACGACGAGGAGGTGATCGGAACGCTCCAGCTGGAACTGACGGAATGGGACAGGCGCGAGCCCGCCGCGCGCATCGGCGAGCGGATCCGCGCGGAAATGGCCGAGATCCCGGGCATCGAAGTGCAGGCTCAGGCCCAGGACATGGGGCCCGGCGCGGGCAAGCCGGTGGAGCTGGAGCTGCGCGGCGGCAGCGAGTCCGACCGTCAGAGCGCGGCCGAGACCGCGCTGGCCGAGATGGCCCGGATCGGGGGCTTCACCGACATCACCGACAGCCGGCCGCTGCCCGGCGTCGAATGGAGCCTGCGGCTCGACCGCTCGCTGGCGGCGCGCTATGGCGCGGATGCCAGTCTTCTGGGGCAGGCGGTGCAGCTTCTGACCCAGGGGATCACCGTGGCGGATTACCGGCCCGACGAGGCCGAGGGCACGGTCGACATAAGGGTGCGCTTCCCGCCCGAGGCGCGCAGCCTGGAGGAGTTGCGCAGCCTGCGGGTGCCGACCGAGGCCGGGCTGGTGCCGATCTCGAATTTCGTCTCCTTCGAGCCGGTGCCGCGCACCGGCACGATCCGGCGGACCGATCAGCAGCGGGTGCTGACGATCTCGTCCGATGTCGCGCCGGGCCTGCTGGTCGACGACCAGATCACCGCGCTGCGCGAGGCGCTGGACCAGGCGGACCTTCCCGGCGAGGTGACCTGGTCCTTCGCGGGCGAGGCCGAGGATCAGCAGGAGGCCATGCAGTTCCTGGCGCTGGCCTTCGTGGTGGCGGTGGGGCTGATGTTCACGGTGCTGGTGACGCAGTTCAACAGCTTCTTCCAGGCGCTGGTGGTGATGTCGGCGATCGTGTTCTCCGTCGCCGGCGTCCTGCTGGGGCTGGTGATCACGGGCCGTCCCTTCGGGGTGGTGATGGGCGGCATCGGCGTGATCGCGCTGGCAGGGATCGTGGTGAACAACAACATCGTGCTGATCGACACCTACAACGATCTGCGCCGCTCCGGCCAATCCCCGCGCGAGGCGGCGATGCGCGCGGGCGCGCAACGCCTGCGCCCGGTGGTGCTGACCAGCGTGACCACGGCGCTGGGGCTGATGCCCATGGTGATCGGCCTGTCGGTGGATTTCTTCCGGCGCGAGATCGTGTATGGCGCGCCCTCGACCCAGTGGTGGACCGAACTGTCCAGCGCCATTGTCGGCGGGCTGACCGTGGCGACGCTGCTGACGCTGGTGCTGACCCCTGCCTTGCTGATGCTGGGCGAGCGACGGCGCGGCGCGGGATAGCCCCTCCGGACGGACCTTCACGACGAGAGGCAGGAATTGGGCGCAGGCCGTTTCTGTCCACAACTTATTGCGGTCTTCACGAAAATATCGCTTTACAGGCTGCCCCCGGCACAGCACCATATCTGGTAAGGAACAGGGCAGGAAACCGCAGTTCCTTGAGCAGGCACCAAGCGCTAGGGGCGCGCCGTCGCCCCAGCGCGACAGGCAGGAAAGGTGACGCCATGGCCGTGTCCGAACATTACCTCGAAGACGATATTCACCCGATCGACATCGTGGAGAACCTGGCGGCGCATCACGATTGGGATTTCGACCGGATCGCCGAGGACCAGATCGCCATGGCGGTCGAGGGCCAGTGGCGCACCTATTCCATCACCCTGGCCTGGTCGGCCCATGACGAGACGCTGCGGCTGATCTGTACCTTCGAGATGGAGCCGCCGGAAGATCGGCTGCCGGCCCTCTACGAGGGGTTGAACGCGGTCAACGACCAGTGCTGGGCCGGCGCGTTCAGCTACTGGGCGGAGCCCAAGCTGATGATCTACCGCTACGGGCTGGTGCTGGCGGGGGGGCAGGTGGCCAGCCCGGAACAGATCGACACCATGATCCGCGCCGCGGTGCTGTCCGCGGAACGTTACTACCCGGCCTTCCAGCTTGTGGTCTGGGGCAACCGCAGCCCGGCCGACGCGCTGCAGGTCGCCATTGCAGAGGCCTACGGCCGCGCGTAACACTGAGCCCCTCACCGGAGGAGGGGCAAGAATGCGCACAGGCGATATCGCGCAACGCGGGCTGGTCCTGCTGGGCTGCGGCAAGATGGGATCGGCGATGCTGGAGGGCTGGCTGAACCGTGGCCTGCCGGCACGATCGGTCTGGGTGGTGGACCCGAAACCGTCTGACTGGCTGCGCGCGCAGGATGTGCATCTCAACCAGGATCTGCCGCCCGCGCCGGCCATCGTGCTGATCGCCGTCAAGCCGCAGATGATGGGCGAGGCGCTGCCGGTGCTTGCAGGCATGGGCGGGGGCGAGACGCTGTTCGTCTCGGTCGCCGCAGGCACCCCGCTGGAGGCGTTCGAGGCCGTGCTGGGCGATGACAGCCCGATCATCCGCGCCATGCCCAACACGCCCGCCGCCGTGGGGCGCGGGATCACCGCGCTCGTCGGCAATGCCGCGGCCACCGATGCGCATCTGGACATGGCCGAGGAATTGCTGACGGCGGTGGGGCAGGTGGTGCGTCTGGCGGACGAGGGCCAGATGGACGCGGTGACCGCGGTCTCGGGCTCGGGCCCGGCCTATGTGTTCCACATGATCGAGGCGCTGGCCGCCGCCGGCGAGGCGCAGGGGCTTGCGCCCGATCTCGCGCTGCAACTGGCGCGCGCCACCGTGGCGGGCGCCGGCGCGCTGGCGGAGGGCTCGGGCGAGGCTCCGGCGCAGCTTCGCGTCAATGTCACCAGTCCCAACGGCACCACGCAGGCCGGTCTGGAGGTGCTGATGGACGAGGCCGCGGGCCTCGTCCCGCTGATCCGCCGCACCGTGGCCGCCGCCGCCGACCGTTCGCGGGAGCTTGCACGTGGCTGAGATTTCCTTCGACGATTTCCTGCAGGTCGATATGCGCGTGGGTACCGTGACCCGCGCCGAGCCCTACCCGGAGGCCCGAAAGCCCGCGATCAAGCTCTGGATCGATTTCGGCGAGGAGATCGGCGAGCGCAGGAGTTCGGCGCAGATCACCGCCCATTACGCGCCCGAGCGGCTGATCGGGCGGCAGGTGCTGGCGGTGGTGAATTTCCCGCCGCGCCAGATCGGCAAGTTCAGGTCCGAGGTGCTTGTGCTGGGCCTGCCCGACGAGACCGGAGAGATCGTTCTGATCGGCCCGGACGGGCCGGTCCCTGACGGAGGACGCCTGCATTGACCCGCGTGTTGATCACCCGCCCGCTGCCCGACCGGGTGCTGGAGGCAGCGCATTCCCGCTTCGAGGTGGAATGCCGGGAAAAGACCGCTCCGATGACCCAATCCGAGATGCGCGCGGCGCTGGCGCTCTATGACGGGGTGCTGCCGACGCTGGGCGATGCCTTCTCGGCAGAGGTGTTCGGCGAGTTCACCGAGCCGCGGTGCCGGATTCTTGCCAATTTCGGGGTGGGCTACAACCATATCGACGTGGATGCCGCGCGGGCGCTGGGCATCGCCGTCACCAACACGCCCGGCGCGGTGACCGACGCCACTGCAGATATCGCCATGATGCTGATCCTGATGAGCTGCCGGCGCGCGGGCGAAGGTGAGCGGCTGGTGCGCGCGGGCCAGTGGGAAGGCTGGCATCCGACGCAGATGCTGGGGCTGCATGTCACCGGCAAGACGGTGGGGATCGTCGGCATGGGCCGGATCGGCCAGGCGATCGCGCGGCGTTGCCATTTTGGCTTCGGCATGGAGGTGGCCTGGTTCAACCGATCGGACCGAGACCTGGATTTTCCGGCGCGCCGCGTGGGTCGGCTGGAAGATCTCGCATCCCAGGTGGACGTTCTGGTGGTGGCGCTGCCGGGCGGGGCCGAGACGCGTCACATGATCGGCGCCGATCTGTTCGCGGCCATGCAGCCCCATGCGCATTTCATCAACATCGCGCGGGGCGATATCGTGGACGAGGCGGCGCTGATCGCCGCGCTTGACGCGGGGCGCATCGCCGGAGCGGGGCTGGATGTATACGAATTCGAGCCGAAGGTTCCCGCGGCGCTGATCGCGCGCGAGACTGTCACGCTGCTGCCACATCTGGGCACTGCGGCGCTGGAGGTGCGCGAGGCGATGGGAATGATGGCGGTAGAAAACCTCACCGCTTTCTTCGAGGGGCGCGAACCGCCTAATCTCGTCTAGCCGCGCAATCTTGCGAGATCACGCAAGCAGGAAGGGCGGCCGGAACCCCTTTTCGGGGCAACCGACTGATATCGTTACACTTCCGGCGCGTCGCGGGTTGGAATCGTGCCGTAATCGCCGGGTTCGTCCTTCGGGTTCCATTCCGGGTCCTGCGCCTTGATCCGGCGCGAGATCAGATAGGCCGA
>JBKHDP010000025.1:0-21071 GCA_046541255.1 Paracoccaceae bacterium
CGGGATGCACCGCATCGGCGCCCGCCGCCTTCGCGGCGGCCACCACGCCCGCCACGTCGAGATAGGATCTCGTGGCCTGCGGCGGGCCGATATTCACCGCCCGGTCCGCCAGCCGCACCGCCAGCATGTCGGCATCGGCCTCGGAATGGGCCTGCACCACCTCCATGCCCAGCGCCCTGGCGGCCCGGTTGATCCGCACCGCGATCTCGCCCCGATTGGCAATGAAGAGCGTCTTTCCGGTCAGGTCCAAGGGATCAATCCATCTCTGCCAGCGGGGCGCCCGCGGTCACCGGAGCCTCGTTCTCGACATGGAAGCGGATATTGCTGCCCGCCTGCTCGGCCTTCACCTCGTGGAAGGTCTTCATCACCTCCACCAGCCCGATCGTGTCGCCCGCCGCGACCGAGGCACCATCCTCCACGAAGGGCGGCTGGTCGGGGTCAGGCTTGCGGTAGAAGGTGCCCGGGAGCGGGGATTGAATCGTTTTTGCCACGTCTGTCTTCCCTGTTCTGAATGGTTGTTGCGCCGGGGCGCCTTGATGGCCGGGCCTAGCCCCGGCTGGGCGGGGCGATGGCGATGCCGGCCTCCAGCAGCGTCTCGCGCAGCGCGGTGCCGATCGACAGCGCGCCCGGCGTGTCGGAATGAAAACAGATCGATTCGAATTCGATCTCGATATCCTCGCCCTCGACCGTGCGCACCTTGCCCTCGGTGCAGGCGCGCAGGCATTTCCGCGCCACGTCCCGAGGGTCGAGCGGGCGCATCTTGCGGGCAAAGACGATGGAGCCGGAGCTGTCATAGTCGCGATCGGCGTAGAATTCGCGGATCACCGGCTGGCCCGCCTCGCGCGCGATCCGGCAGGTTTCCGAGATCGACATGCAGTAGACGAACAGCTCGGGCCCCGTGCGCTGCAGCGCCTCGACCAGCAGCCGCGACAATTCCGCGTCCTTCGCGGCGGTCATGTAGAGCGCGCCATGCGGCTTGACATGCTGCAGCGCGCCGCCGTGACGGCGGGCGAATTCCCGCAGCGCGCCGGTCTGGTAGAGGATGTCGTTGACCAGTTCGGCCGGTTGCGCCGCAATGGCGCGGCGGCCGAAGCCCTGCAGATCCTTGTAACCCGGATGCGCGCCCAGCCCCACGCCGTGCTCCACCGCCATGCGCACCACCTGGTCCATCTGGTTGGGATCGCCGGCATGAAAGCCGGTGGCGATGTTGGCGGAGCTGATCAGCGGCATCAGCGCGCCGTCCGGCGCGTCGCCGTAGCTCCAATGACCGAAGCCCTCGCCCATGTCGCAATTCAGATCGACGGTCGTGCGATACATCTACACCCCCCAATGCACGGAACCTGCGTTCCTTGACCCCACGGAAAGGAACTCTGCGCCACAATCGCCCTCAACAGAAGTTCTTTTTTCTGAGCCTTCACTATCGAAAAATTCGATAGTATGTCCGATCCGACACGCGGAGACGACGCCATGTCCTTCAACCTGCGCCATCTGAAATACTTCATCGCCACCGCCGAGCTGGGCCAGGTCAGCCGCGCGGCGATCGAGCTGTCGGTGTCGCAATCGGCCGTCACCTCCGCGATCCGCGAGCTGGAGGCCACGCTGGGCACACCGCTGTTCATCCGGTCCTCGCTGGGCATGTCGCTGACCGAGGCCGGGCGGCGCTTCCTGTCGCAGGGCTACGAGATCATGGACAAGGTGGACGAGGCGCTGCGCACGCCCGACACCGCCGAGCTGACGGGCAAGCTGCGGGTGGCCGCCACCTACACGGTGATCGGGTATTTCCTGCCGATGCATCTGGAACGCCTTGCCCGGCTGATGCCGGGGCTGGAACTGCACCTGTCCGAGATGGCGCGCAACACGCTGGAGGATGCGCTGGTCTCGCGGCAGGTGGATATCGGCGTGGCGCTGACCGCCAACATCACCAACCCCGCCATCGGGCGCGAGACGCTGCTGCGCTCGCCCCGGCGGTTGTGGCTGCCCTCGCGCCATCCGCTGGTGACCCGCGACAGCATCGGCTTTGCCGATGTCGCCGAGGAGCCCTACGTGATGCTGACGGTGGACGAGGCCGCCCATACCGCCATGCGCTACTGGACCCGGACCCCGCACCGCCCGCGGGTGGTGATGCGCACCTCCTCGATCGAGGCGGTGCGCAGCATGGTGGCGAACGGACAAGGCGTCTCGATCCTGTCGGACATGGTGTTCCGGCCCTGGTCGCTGGAGGGACGCCGGCTGGAGACGCGCGAGCTGGATACCGAGATCCCCTCGATGGATCTGGGCCTGGTCTGGGCGAAGGACATGCCCTTCAGCGAACCGATGGCGGCCTTCCGAGACTATTTCCGCAGCCTGTTCGGCGCGCCGCAATCGGCACTGTCGCGAAGCAGCTAGACCGCTCGGGGCCGCCCCGAGCGCCTTCGCGCGCCGACGCCCTGCCCCGGCCCGCCTCGCTTTCATGCCTCGGCCAGGTCGGGGCGCGCCGCGGCGACGACCGTCCCGCCCGGCGCCTGCGCCTCGATCACGTAGACCCCGCTTTCATGCAGATCGGCCACCCAGCCCGGCTCGATCACGATGGTGGTGGTGATCTCCTCGATCACGGCCGGCCCCTCGATCCGGTCGCCCGCCCCCAGCGTCGCGCCGTCGTAAACCGGCGTGTCGGTCCTGGCGCCGGTGGCGTCAAACACCATCGCCCGATGCCCTTTCAGCGCCTTGGCCGCGCCCGCGCCGGGCGCGATCCGCATCCGGGCGGGCTTGTCCAGGTGTCCGCGGATGGTGCTTTCGACGTTCACCACCTCCACCGCGCTGTGCGGCTCGTCATAGGTGTAAAGCTCGCGGTGGCGGGCATGGAACGCCGCCTTGAGCCGGTCGAGCGCCGCCTCGTCGATGGCAAAGGGATCGATCTCCACCGTGCATTCATGGACCTGCCCGGTATAGCGCATGTCGAGGCTGCGGGTGATCGAGATCCGCGCGCGGGGAATGCCGTCGGCGGCCAGATCGGCGATGCCGCGCGCCTCGATCCCGGCAAACAGCGCGTCCAGCCGCGCCGCGGCCCGGGCGCCCTCCAGCCGCACCGGCGCCGGGGCCATGTGGTTGTATTTCACGTCCGAGATGATCTGCCCGTAGGCGCAAAGCCCCGAGGCCAGCTTGGACACCAGCACCCTGCGGATGCCGATCTCCCGGGCGAGCGCCGTGATATGCGCGCCCGTCGCGCCGCCCGCGCCCATCAGCACGAAATCGCGCGGGTCGTAGCCCCGCTCGACCGAAACCCGGCGGATGCCGTTCACCATGTTGTTGTTGACGATGGTGAACATCCCGTAGGCCGCCTTGTCGACGCTGATGCCCAGCGGATCGGCCAGCCGCGCCCTGATCGCGGCGCGCGCCCTGGCCGTGTCGAGCGGCAGGCGCCCGCCCACCAGACCCTCGGGGTTGAGATAGCCCAGCGTCAGGTTGGCATCGGTGGTCGTGGGCTCCGCGCCGCCGCGCCCGTAGCAGGCCGGCCCCGGCTCGGATCCCGCCGATTGCGGGCCCATCTGCAGGAGACCCATCTCGTCGATCCAGCCGATCGAGCCGCCGCCGGCGCCCAGGGTCTCGACCTGGATCATCGGAATGCCGATGCGGTAGCGCAGGAAGTCGATGTTCTTGTTGACATTGGCCGCGCCATTGCGGGTCAGGGTGATGTCGAAGGAGGTGCCGCCCATGTCCACGGTGATGATGTTGCGCGCGTCCCATGGCGCGCCCACGAAAAGCGCGGCCTGCGGTGCCGAGGCGGGGCCGGAATTGATCGCGTAGACCGACTGCTCCGACACCACCTCGCCCCGGGCCAGCCCGCCGTTGGACTGGAAGTAGCGCACCGGGTTCCTGGCGCCGAGCCCGGCGAAAAACGCATCCACCCCGGCCACGTAGCGATGCAGGATCGGGCCGAGATAGGCATTGACCACGGCGGTCGACGTGCGGGTGTATTCGCGCACCTGCGGATAGAGCTGCGAGCCCACGGTCAGATGCGCCCCGGGCATCATCTCGCGGACGATCTCGGCGGCGCGCAGTTCGTGTTCGGGATGCAGCACCGACCACACGAAGGAGATGGCCACCGACTCCACCCCCTCGCGCAGGAAGTGGCGGCAGGCGTCGCGCACATCCGCCTCGTTCAGGGGCGTGCGCACCGAGCCGTCCGAGAGCACCCGTTCCGTCACGCCCCGGCGCAGGTAGCGCGGCACCAGCATGGTGGCGGGCGGGTAGTCGGGATCGTAGCGATAGCCGTCCTCCTTGTGGCCGAGCCGGATCTCCAGGCTGTCCTCGTGGCCGCGCGTGGCGATCAGCCCGGTCTTCGCGCCGGTATGGGTGATCAGCGCGTTCAGGCCCACCGTGGTGCCGTTGATGCACAGATCGGCGCTGGAGACGATCTCTTCGGCCGAAACGCCGGTCTCCTCGGAGATGAGCGCCAGCCCGTTGCGGATCGCCTCCGTCGGGTCGGACGGGGTGGACAGCGTCTTGAAGATCCGCACGTCGCCCGCGCGGTCGGCCAGAACGAAATCGGTGAAGGTGCCGCCGGCGTCGATGCCGAGGCGATACGGGGGTTGCATCTGTCTGTTCCTTTCCGGCAAGGCTCAGGCGCCGGCGCGCAGCCGGGCGGTTTCCGCCATGTCGATGTCGAGGGTTTCGGGATCGGCGAAGGCCACGCCGTATTCGACGCGCGCCCCCTCCAGGCTGACCAGCCCGTTGCGCACGTCCTCGGCCACGCGGGCCGGATCGCGCTCGAAGGCCGGGCCGAAGCCGCCACCCCCGGGATTGATGTTGGCCGCGCGCTCGCCGGGATTGATCGTCTCGATCACATTGTCGGTGATGATCTCGGTGCGGCCATTGCGGGTGATTTCCAGCCGGCCCACCTTCTTCCCGATGAGCTTCGACTCGGCACCCGCCGCGCCCATGGCGGGGATGCGGCGGCCCTCGCCGAAGGTCACCAGAGTCATCGGCCGGTCGAGCGGCTCGACTTCCCAGCATGCGCCCGAGCCGCCGCGGAACCGCCCCGCCCCGCCGGAATCCTCGATCATCGAATAGCGATGGATGATGATCGGGTAGGAATGTTCCAGCATCTCGATATCGCCCGAGGTCAGCGCCCCGAAACAGCATTCCGGCCCGCGCACATGCCAGCCGTCCTGCGTGGCGGTGGCCCCCGCCCCCGAGATGATCGAGGCCAGCACCATCGTCACGTATTCCTCGTCATGCCGGCTGTCCCAGCCGGCGATGTTGCAGCCGTTGGCATGGCCCCAGCTGGCCGACACCTTTTCGGGCGCCGCCTGCTCGAACGCGAGGCGCACCGCGTCGGTCAGCGTCTCCATCGGCGTGGTGGTGCAGTTGGCATGCGGTGCGGGCGGACTGGCGTTGCACAGCGTGCCCCTGGGCCCCATGTCCACCGTGACCCCGCGATAGAGCCCCTCGTTGTAAGGCGGCGGAAGCTGCGCGAACATCATCAACCCCAGATAGACGCCGGAATAGCTGTTGCCCTCGTAGGAATTGATGAAATACGGGATCTGCGGCGGGCTGGCGATCTCGATATGGCAGGTCTCGCCGGCGATCGTCACCGTGGCGGTGATCTCGAAATCGCCGAAGCCGTGGCCCGCATC
This sequence comes from Paracoccaceae bacterium, assembly GCA_046541255.1. Lineage (GTDB taxonomy): Bacteria > Pseudomonadota > Alphaproteobacteria > Rhodobacterales > Rhodobacteraceae > Rhodosalinus. The sequence goes on from JBKHDP010000025.1 coordinate 5,616, forward strand.
CTCCAGGATCGCGGTGCCGGAATAGGTGCCGTCGGGCACCTCGGCGATCAGCCGGTTCATGTGCTTGTGCGCCATGTCCAGCAGCACCTCGATGCAGTCCTGCACCGTTTCCTTGCCATACTTGTCCAGCAGCGCCACAAGGTTGCGCGCGCCGACCTGGCAGGCGCCGATCAGCGCGTTGAAATCGCCCTCCTGGTCGCGGCGGGCGCGCATGTTGGTCAGCAGCATGTTCAGGATGTCATGGCGCGGCTTTCCCCTGTCCCAGATCTTGATCGGCGGGATCCGCAGCCCCTCGGCGTAGATCTCCCTGGCGTCGGGGTTGTAGCCCGCCGGCACCGGCCCGCCGATATCGGTCAGGTGGCCCTTGCAGACCGTCCAGAACACCAGCTCGCCCTGGTAGAAGACCGGATAGTACATGCAGGTGTCGATGATGTGGCTGCCCGCATAGTCGGGATCGTTGTGCAGGATCAGGTCGCCTTCCTGGATATCCCCCTCGAAGAAGCCCGCCACCGCCTTCATCGCCGGTATGAGGCTGCCCAGATGGATCGGGATGTCCTGGCCCTGCAGGATCATCTCGGGCGTGTGGTTGAACAGCGCGGTGGAATAGTCATGCGCCAGGTTGAAGACAGAGCTGCGCGCCGTCTTCTCCAGCGCCATGGTCATCTCGCGCTGGGTCGTCTCCAGCACGCCGCGGACCACCGACAGCGTGATGGGATCGACGGATCTTGCCGTCATGGAGGGCTCTCCCTGTTGGGCGCGGCCCGCCCGGCCGCGGCCCGGGGGCCGCGACGGCCCGGCAGGACGCGCGAAAGGTCTGTTGCGAATGCGATGCCGGGCAGCCTGCGGCGAATTCGGGCAGGCGTCTTGACCGCCAGCGCACAACCCTTTGCCGATCCGTGCATCGATCGCGATTTTGCGCGCAGGTGTCTTGCCAGGACCGGGCGCCGCGCCGTAGCGTTTTCCGAAAAGGGCATCAGGGAGGCCCGACGCAATGACGCTGACGGTGCATTCGACGGATCAGACCGCTCCGGCGCAGCGCGCCGCGATGTGGAACGCGGTGATCGCCGAGACCTATTTTCCGCTTCGGCTGACCTTTCGCTGTGCCGACCGTTTCGCGGGCCGGATCTCGCGGCGCGAGCTGGGGCGGATGTCGGTCTCGCGGCTGACCACCGAACCGTTGCAGTATGAACGCCGCCCCACGCATATCAGCGGTTCCGCCGAAGAGGAATATCTCGTCACCATCCCGGCACAAAGCCCGGTGGTGTTCCGCCAGCTGGGCCGCGAGGTCCGCTGCGAGCCGGGCGGTTTCATCCTGGAACGCGGCGACGAACCCTACCGTTTCCTCTACGAGAGCCGCAACGATCTCTACGTGATGAAGGTGGCGCGCTCGGTGCTTGCCGAACGGGTGCGCGACCCGGATCGGCTCTGCGCGCGGGTATTCGACGGGCGCGCCGGGATCGGGGCGCTTTTCTCCTCGATGGTGCGCAACGTGCATGATACCGGCGCCGGCACCACCGAGGCCGCGCAACGCGTGCTCGGCCGGCAGCTGCTGGAATTGCTGACCCTGGCGCTGGACGAGGGCGAAGGCATCGAGATCGGCCTGACCTCGGGCGTGCGAGCGGCACATCTGGCGCGGGTCGACCGGGTGATCCGGGACAATCTCGCCAATCCCGCGCTCTCGCCCGAGATGGTGGCGCAGGCCTGCGGCATCTCGAAACGCTACCTGCACGAGCTCTTTCGCCACGAGGACCGCACCGTCGCGCAGCGCATCCGCGAACGCCGCCTGATCGCCGCGCGCGACATGCTGGAGGCGCAGCCCCGACGCTCCATCGCCGAGATCGCCTATCGCTTCGGCTTTTCCGAGCAGGCGCATTTCTCGCGGCTGTTCCGAGCCGCCTTCGGCGAGACGCCCAGCGGATACCGGGCGCGGCTGGCGGCGCAAACCTGATATCACCCGGCAGAGGACAAAGATGGCACAGGCGAAAGATACCCTTCTCCTCGAAAACGACCGCGTCCGCGTGACCGAATGGCGCTTCCAGCAGGGCGACGAGACCGGCTGGCACACCCATGGCATGGATTACGTCGTGGTGCCGATGGGCGACGGCGCGCTGCGCCTGGAACAGCCCGGCGGCGGCGAGACCCGTGCCGAACTGACCAGCGGCAAGCCCTATTTCCGCGCCGCGGGGGTGGAACACAACGTCATCAACGACTCGGGGCGTGAATTCGCCTTCATCGAGATCGAGTTGAAATAGGCGCGCCGGCACCGGCCGCGGCGCCTTCGTCCGGCCGACCCCGGTTGCGTCACCGGGCGATTCCCGGCATGCTGAGGCCTGACGGACAGCCGGAGGTCGCATGCCGAAGCACCCAAGGCCGCATCCGAACGCACCCGGCGTCGATCAGTCGGACCGGGTCGTTCCGGTGAACCTGCGCCAGACCGGGGCGCCCCCGATACAGATGCTGATCTCCACACGGGTGCGCAAATCGCCCTTCTGGCATCTGTCGGTCGAAGCCGGCTGCTGGCGCGCCACGGTCTACAACCGGATGTATCACCCGCGCGGCTATGTCCGCCCCGAAGAGGGCGGCGCGATGGTCGAATACGAGGCGCTGGTGAACCGCGTGACGCTGTGGAACGTGGCGGTCGAACGGCAGATCCGTGTCCGCGGCCCGGAGGCGGAGGCCTTCGTGAACCGCGTCATCACCCGAGACGCCACGCGCATCGCCCCGATGCACGGCAAGTACACCATCCTGTGCAACGAACAGGGCGGGATCCTGAACGACCCGGTGCTGCTGCGCCTTGCTACGGACGAGTTCTGGTTCTCGGCCTCCGACAGCGACCTGCAGCTTTGGCTGAAGGGCGTGAATGTGGGCCTTGGCCACGATGTCGAGATCGACGAGATCGACGTCGCACCGCTGCAGGTCCAGGGTCCGCTCTCGGTCGCCTTCATGGCGGATCTGTTCGGCGACGCGATCCGCGAGATGCCCTATTACGGACTGATGGAGGCCGAGCTCGAGGGCTGTCCGGTCGTGGTCAGCCAGACCGGATTCTCCGGCGAGGAGGGATTCGAGATCTACCTGCGCGACGCCACTCTGAACGCGGAGGCGGTCTGGTACGCGCTGCGCGCCCGCGGGGCGCAATACGGCCTGCGGGTGATCGCGCCGGCGCATCACCGGCGGATCGCTGCCGGAATCCTGTCCTGGGGCCAGGACATGGATATGGAAACCTCGCCCTTCCAGGTGAACCTCGACTACCAGGTGCCGAAACGGAAGACGGCCGACTATATCGGTCGCGATGCGCTGGAGGCCCAGCGTGCCGCGATCGAGGCCGGCCGACCGCCATTCCGGCTGCGGCTGGCGGCCATGGTGATGGGCGGGCGGCCGATCACCGACTACGCCCCCGATTTCTGGCTCATCTCCTCGCTCGAGGGCGAGAGGGTGGGCTATGTCACCTCGCCCTGGTGGTCGCCCGAACTGCACCGGAACATCGCACTGGGCTATGTGCCATGGGACTCCGCCACGCCCGGAACCCGGTTTCTGGTGGACCTGCCGCAGCCTTATCGCGAGGCGATCGGCCAGCCGGTGGACGCCGAGATCGTCGAACTGCCTTTCCGCCCCTCGGCCCATTCCGGCGCCCGCGATCGCGCCGCCGGGCGGGCAAGCGGCTGAGCCCCGGGCCGGTCAGCGGATCTCGAGACGCACCTCCCCGCCCAAGGCGGCAAAGCGAAGGCTGTCGCCGGGCTTGATCGCCACCGCCGGATTGAGCCCCCCGGAAGCGATCCACTGGCCCGCCTCCAACGGCGCGCCGTGTCGCCGCGCCAGCGCCAGGAATTCGGCCGCCGCAGCCAGCGGACCGCCCAGCACGTTTTCGCTGGTCCCGGCAACCGGCTTGCCATCATTGTGGCAGAACGCCGAGTCGAAGGGGCGCCGCAGCCGCGGCTCATCGAACGGCTGCACCGCCCCCACCCACAGCGCGCCCGCGCCCGCGCGATCGGCAATCTGCCCCGCAAGCAGCTGCTTGCAGTCTTCCGGCAGAACCGTCGCCGGGATCTCGAAACCCAATCCCATGCGGGAGAACGCCGCCTGCGGCATTCCGGCCGCCGGATCGGCGATTTCCAGCATGATCTCGGGCTCGGCCAGCGGGCTGTTCAGCGCGCCCACCGCAACCGAAGCGGTCTCGACGAAAAGTTCGTCCTCGAACAGCGCGCCGAAGAACACCTCGTCATTGCCGAAGGCCGCGCGCGACCAGGGATTGGCGCCGCCGATCTTCCAGGCCGCCACCCGCGCCGGATCGGACAAGGCCAGCGCATAGGCGGCGGCGGGATCGGCCGGAAGCTCGGCGGGTTCGATCGCCGCCGCCTCGCCCCTTTGCCGGGCATCTTTCAGTCTCTGAAGCAAATCCGTCATCGGTCAACCCTGCTCGAAACGCTCGGTTCGTCGTCACAATCGGCCAACTGCCCCGGTCGCGCAACCACCGTGCGAAAGGCGGCGAAGTAACCGGTTGCGCCATGAGAAGGCCTTGTATAAGGATGCCTTCGTATCGAAAGTTTGAATTGCATAACCGAACGAAAGTGTTGTGTTAATCGACATCTGCGCGATGTCGAAACCGGGTTGGGTACTTTTCAATTCATGCCTGCCGCACAGGCCGGCCGACCCCACATTGAAAAGAGTATGTTGCAATGACGCTACGGGCCGCGATCGTCGGATATGGGAAAATGGGGCAGATCCGTCATCGCGCGATGGAGCGCCATGGCGGGTTCGAGGTTGTCTGCGCCTGCGATACGCATGCGGGCTTCGATGCGCCCATCCCCCTGCTCACCGATCCGGCCGCGATCTACGACCACGATCCCGACGTGGTGTTCTGCTGCGTGCCCAACCGGCTGATCCCGGATGTCGTCTGCGAGGCGCTGGAGCGCGGCAAGCATGTCTTCTCGGAGAAGCCCCCGGGGCGGAATGCCCAGGATGTGCGGCGCATGCGGGACGCCGAGGCGCGCAACCCCGAACTGGTGCTGAAATTCGGCTTCAACCATCGATTTCACGACGCCATCGAGGATGCCAAGCGACTGATCGATGCCGGAACGCTGGGCGATCTCTATTTCATGCGCGGCGTCTACGGCAAGGCAGGCGGCGCCAATTACGCTCAGAACTGGCGCAATGATCCGGCCCAGTCCGGCGGCGGCATCCTGATCGACCAGGGCATCCACATGCTGGATCTGTTCCTGATGTTCGCCGATCATTTTTCGGATGTGCAATCGATGGTTCAGCGCAAGTTCTGGACCGACGTTCCGGTCGAGGACAACGCCTTCGCCCTGATGAAGACCGAGCAAGGCGTGGTCGCGTCGCTGCATTCTTCGGCGACCCAGTGGCAGCACAAGTTCACGCTCGAACTCTTTGCCCGCGGCGGCTTCATCTCTGTGAACGGAATCCTCTCGGCGTCCGGCACCTACGGCACCGAGGTGTTGAACGTGGCGCTGAACCGGCTCGACAAGGACGGCAACCCGATCCCCAACCCCGAGAGCCAGGAGGTCCGGTACACGGACGATCATTCCTGGGACAAGGAGATCGCCGAGTTCCACGATGCGGTCGTGACCGGAACGCCGATCCGCTGCGGCACCTCGCAGCAGGCATTGGACGTGATGACGCTGGTGGAGCGGATCTATGCCGCCGACACGGACTGGTCGGCCCAGATGGCTCGGGCCGCGACAGGGTAAGGGCAAGGCGCATGCAGACCCCCGTTTTCATCGACGAGTTGCCCGATGTCTCCGTCGTGGCCGGCCGCAAATCGGAGTATTACCGCCAGACCCGCAACCAGGCGCTTTCGGAACTGCTGCTGGACGAAACCGTCCACTGGCATGACCGCGCCTGCCCGGCCTGTGGCCAGGACCGGACGCGCAGCCGCAATTTCAGCCAGGCCCTGATGCCGTTCCAGCGTTGCAGCGGCTGCAGCACGATCTATGCCGCGAAGGTGCCCGACCAGCATCATCTGGACCTGCAACGCGCTAGACTGCTGGCCGAGACGACGCCCGAGACCAGCGAAGGCGCCAGGCAGCCGCGCGAATTCGAATTCGTGTCGGTATTGAACTGGATCCGCCTGACGGAGGCTCGGAGCGGGCGCAGCCTGAACCGCTTGCTCGACTACCGTTTCTCCTCGCAGGCGCCGGGCTGGCCCGAGGCGGTGGATCGGCTTGGCTCGCCCCGAACCTGGAGTTTCCTGCCGCTTATCGCGAACGCGGAGAGCGGTTTTGGCGATCTGCGCGACCGGCTGCAGGCCGAACCACCCGATGCGCTGCTGCTGTATGGCGAGATGGACCGCCTGTCCGATCCGGCGGCTCTGCTGCGGATGGTCCGCGCCAACCTGCCCCGCGGTGCGCTGGTCTTCATTGCCACCTCCTGCGCCGATGGGCTGGAATACGAGATCCTGGGCGCCGACTCCCCCAGCTTCGTGCCGCTCGACCGGCTGAACGTCTTTTCGGTCGAGGGGTTCGGCCAACTGGCCCGGACGCTGGGCTATACCGCGCTGGAAATCTCCACCCCCGGCCGGCTCGATGCCGTGATCCTTCAGCGCTACTTCACCGAGATCGATGGCGCCGATGTGCCGTTCTGGTCCGGCTTCTTCCGCAGCGCCAACAGGGACCGTCTGCACGACCTGCAGATCTTGCTGCAACGAAGCCTGCGCTCCGGCGTGATGCGTTTCGTTCTTGAAACCTGACGGAAAGTGAGTTCGACATGACCGCCCTTTTCCCCGTAACCCCATTCGACAGCTGCGATTCCTTTGCCTCGGGCTATTTCGCCGAACTGACCCGCGCCGCACAGGACTGCGACCTGACCGCGCTGAACCGCATCGCCGAGATGGTGCGAGAGACCATCGACAGCGGCAATTTCATCTATATCTGCGGCAATGGCGGCTCTGCCGGAATCGCCAACCATTCGTTGTGCGATTTCCTGAAATGCGTGCGTACCGACACCGATCTGATGCCGCGGGTGATGTCGCTGGCCGCCCATACCGAGATGAACTCGGCGCTGGCCAACGACATCTCCTATGACGAGGTCTTCGCCTACCAGCTGGAATCGATGGCCCGCCCCGGCGATCTGGTCTGGACCGTCAGCTCCTCGGGCAATTCGCCGAACGTCGTGCGCGCGCTGGAAGTGGCCCGCGAAAAGGGGCTGCGCTCGGTTTCCTTCACCGGCTTCTCCGGCGGGCGGTCGCGCGAGCTCGCCGATGTGAACGCCCATGTGGATGCGCAGAACTATGGCGTGGTCGAAGACATCCACATGAGCTTCATCCACATCATCACCCAGTTTCTGCGCATGAGTCACATGGACAAGGGCCTCGTCGCCGAGCGGAAATTCTGACATTGACCAGCCAGGATCGCGACAGGCTGCGCCATCTGCATGACGCTCTCGGGGCGCTGATGGCGCGGCTGTCCGAAGACATGCCGACCGCGCCGGCCGACGTTTCCGGGAAAGGACAGACCGGCCAGGATTTCGTCACCTCGGTCGATCTGGCACTACAGGCGGGGCTCGAAACCGGGCTGACGGCGCTGCTGCCGGGCGCGCGCGTCGTGGGCGAAGAGGGCTTCGCCGGCATGGACAGGACGGGCGCGCCCGTCTGGCTGGTCGATCCGCTGGACGGCACGGTGAATTTCGTCGCCGGACTGCCTTGCTACGCCATGGCCGTGGTGCTGATCCGTGACGGCGCCCCGGTGCTGGCGGCGGTGCGCGACCTTCCCCGCCGGGTGACCTATTCCGCCATCGCCGGCGAGGGCGCCTTTCTCGACGGTGTGCCGCTTCGCCCCCGTACCCATGCCGCCCGGCTGGCGGTGCTGAGTTCCGGGCTGATGCGCGATCTGGCCGACAACGCCCCCGAGGTGCTGAGCGGGCTGCTCGGCAGTTTCAAGCTGCGCAATCTCGGCAGTCAGGCGCTGCACCTTTGTCACGCCGCCGCCGGTCACCTGGCCCTGGTCGCCAGCCGGGAGGCACGCGGCTGGGACGATATGGCCGGCGCGCTGATCGCCCGGGAGGCGGGGCTCGTCTACGGTCATTACGGGCCTGCAAGCCCCGAAACCGGCGCGGAGCAGATGAGCCTTTGCGCCCCTGCCGGCCTGTTCGAGACCCACGCGGTCGAACTGGCCCGTTCGCTGCCGCGGATGGCCGCCCCTCAAGTCCACAAGGAAAGTCGAAACTCGTGAAGACCGTTGCCATGATCCCCGCCCGCATGGGCAGCCAGCGCCTGAAGAAGAAGAACCTCGCGCCGCTGGCCGGCCAGCCCCTGATCACCCATGCCGTGGAAAAATGCCTGCAGTCCGGCTGTTTCGAGGAGATCTACATCAATTCGGAAGACGCCGAATTCGCCCGATACGCCGAGCAATACGGCATCAAGTTCTATCAGCGCCCAGAGGAGCTCGGCAACTCGGTGGCCACCTCGGAACAGTTCGTCTACGATTTCCTCAAGCACGTCGATTGCGACCTGCTGGTGCAGGTGCATTCGATCGCGCCGCTGCTGACCGCGGAAGAGGTCCAGGCCTTCACGGAGGCGTTCATCGCCTCGGACGCCGACGTGATGCTGTCATGCATCGAGGATCAGATCGAGGTCGCCTACAAGGACGAGCCGGTCAATTTCACCTTCGCCGAGAAGACCAATTCGCAGGAGCTGACGCCGGTGCAGCGGGTCACCTGGTCGATCACCGGCTGGCGCGCCGAATCTTTCGTCAACGCGGTCGAAGCCGGCGGGATCGGCACCTATAACGGCAAGATCGCCTTCTATCCGGTGAATCCGATCTCCGGTCATGTCATCAAGACGCAGCAGGATCTCGACATCGCCGAGGCGCTGCTTTCCGTGCTGCGCAAGTGAGGCCCGCGATGCAGGTTCTGGTCTCCAACATCATGATGATCAACGAGCGCGACCGCTTCGACGAGGTTCTGCGCGCGCGCGGGGTCACACCGATCTGGCCCGAGGTCGACCAGTTCATGGACGAGGCGCAGTGCCTGACGCTGGCCGGCTCCTTCGACGGCTGGCTGGCCGGTGACGACAGGATCACCGAACGGGTGATCGCGGCCTGCCTGCCGCGGCTCAGGGTGATCTCGAAATGGGGCACCGGGATCGATTCGATCGACCTTGCGGCCGCCAGGCGGCTCGGCGTTCCGGTCTGCAACTCGCCCGGCGCCTTCCGTGACGCGGTAAGCGAATATGCCATCGGCCTGCTGCTGACGGCCACCCGCCGGCTGGCGCGGACCGACCGCGCGATCCGGGCCGGCGGATGGCCCAAGGGGCGGTTTCCCGGCATGACCGGGCGCACCATGGGGGTGATCGGCTATGGCGCCATCGGTCAGGGCGTGGGCCAGCGCGCCCGCGGGCTGGGCATGAAGGTTGTGGCCCACGATCCCTACATGACCGAGACGCCCGACGGCACCGAGTTGCTGGATTTCGACGCGCTGCTGGCGCGCGCCGAGGTGATCTGCCTGTGCTGCAATCAGACCGCCGAGAACCATCACCTGCTGAATGCCGAGGCGTTCGCCCGCGCCCGCGACGGGCTGATCGTGGTCAATGTCGCGCGCGGCGGGCTGATCGACGAGGCCGCGCTGGTGGCGGCGCTGGAGACGGGCAAGATCGAGGCGGCCGCGCTCGATGTCTTCGAAACCGAGCCGCTGCCGCGCGATCACCCGCTGCTGACATTCGAGAATGTCGTGGTTTCGAGCCACAATGCGAACAGCACCGTCGAAGCGATCGAACACGTTCATGCCAACACGCTCGACAATCTGTTCAGACACCTGTCGGCGGGGCCGGCGGACGATCGGGCGGGATGAAATATCGGCTGCAGGGATATGTCGCAGCCTTCGGCCGATGCGCCGCGAATGCGTTCGATCTGGACGCCTGGAGACAGGCCACGGTCCTGCGCTATTTCGGCGTCAGGCTGGAACTGAAATCCGGGTCGATGCGGGTGGCGCTGACCCATATCGCCCCCGACGGCACCGCGACGCGCCTGCATGTGCTGGACTGCCCCGGCCCCGGCGCCGCCTTCACGCCGCCGCTCTATCTGCCCGAGCTTGCAGGGGTGCTGCTGCCCGAGATCGAGGCGCAATCCGACGATGCCGCCTATGATCTCCATGTCGGCACGGATGACCCCCCTGCCACCCCCTGGCTGCGGGTGGGGTATATCCGGGACGCGGCCGGGGATGGCACTGCCGGTTGCGCCGAGTGCTTCGGCCATTACCTGCGGATCTACGGAGACCACGACCACGCCCACCTGGCGCTGATCGGCGGCGGCGCGGATATCGCCACCGGTGGGGGCGAGGAGGCCGACACCCATGTCAGCCACCTGCCCGATGACGCAACGCACCTGGCCCGGGGCGCCGGCGCGAACCCGGAGGCGGAGGCGTTCGGCCGCGGGCTCCACGAGGCCTGCTACGGCCGTCTGGCCGGGCGGAATTTCACCCATCTGTGCCTGATCGGCGACGGGCTGCGGCTCGACCCGGAACTCTTCGCCCGAACCACGGCGATGCTTCGCTTCCTGCGGCCGGGCGTGCAACTTGCCGCGCCGCTCTACCAGCCCGCGGCCGAAGATCCCAGGCGGCCCGGCATCGTGGTGCGGTTCGGCTGGCAGGCGGGCGACCGGCTCGATGCCGGTGACACGGCGCTTCAGGGCACCGCCGAACACGGCAATGTCGCCACGCTGCTGACGCAGCCCCGCAATCCCGACATCCACCTGCCCTTCTGGACCGCCCTGCCACTGAACGGGATTCACCAGGCCGGCCTGCCGAGCCGCCTGATGGGCGGCGAGGCCGTGGCGGAGCATGCGCTGCGGCTGCGCGCAGCCGGGATGCGGCTGGTTGTGCCGCTCTCGCTCTGGGCGCTGCGCGATACGGAGACGACGGCCATGGCCGGCCCGCGTCCGCTGCACCTGCGGCTGCGCGCGCGGATGCTGCGGCTGGGCCGGATCAGACAGGCCGCACCGGGCTGGGTGGAACCCGAAACCGACCGGCGCCCCCCGCGCCAGCGGCTGCGCGAGCGGATGATGCGGCTGGCGCTGACCGGACGGATCCAGACCGCGGCGGCGCTTGGGGACAGGATCGAACCGCCGGTCCGGACGGCGCTGGCGGCCGGGGAGTTTCAGCGCGCCGCTGACCTGGTCGGCGCGGCGGAGGACCTGCTTTCCGGCGGCACGCCGCAGGACGGCGCCGCGCCGCCTCCCGGGGCCGGCACCGAACGGGCCCATCTCGCGCAACGCCTGGAAGAATTGCTCGCACGCATCGTCCACGACTGGCCCGCGCGGCTGGCCGATCTGCGCGACGCGCGCGACCGCAGCGCCACCATCGGCCATTGGGCCCATGCCGACCACATCGCGGAGACGGCCACCGATCTGGCCGGGCTGCGCCGTGGCCTGACCGAGTTGCAGCAGGAACTGGCCGCCGCCTATGCCAAGATGGAGGCGTTGCGCGACGAGCTGCACCGGGCCAGGCACGCCGATAGCGAGCGGATCGCCACGCTGCTGCGGCGCAACCGGCTGGAGGACACGCCGCAGGTGCTGGGCGATCTCGACCGCGGCAGCCTTGCCGCGCTGCATCTGCTGCGCAACCGCCATGCCGGCCGGCGCGCGGTCATCATCGGCAACGGTCCCAGCCTGCGGATCGGCGATCTGGAGCGGTTGCGCGACGAGGTGACCTTCGCCTCGAACAAGATCTATCTCGCCTTCGACGAGACCAGCTGGCGGCCGGTCTATTACTCGGTCGAGGACAGCCTGGTAATGCAGCAGAACCGCGACCGCATCGCCGCCCTGCAGGGGATGACCAAGATCTTCCCGGAAAACATGCGGATCATGGGCTATCACGAAGCAGACGCGATCCTCGTTCCGTTCCTTCCTGCGGCCTCCTTCGAGGATCCGCTCTCGGACCCGGCTTTCCCCGGATTCAGCGAGGATCTCTGCCAGGGCATCTGCTGGGGCTCGACCATCGTCTACAGCCAGATCCAGATGGCGCTTCACATGGGCTGCACCGAGATCATCCTGATCGGGGTCGATCACGACTACCGGCTGCCGACGACCCGGAAGGGCCGGTTCTATGTGCATGAAGGCGAGCGGAACCATTTCCACCCCGCCTACCGCGACCCGGGAGAAACCTGGCACGCGCCCAACCTGGACGTGCTCGAAGTCTCCTTCGCCCGCGCCCGCGACCACTGCGCCGCCCGCGGCGTTCGGGTGCGCAACGCCTCGCGCCATACCCGGCTGGAGGTGTTCGAGCGCGCCGATTTCGACAACCTCTTCCCGCACCGGTCCATCCCAGCCAAAGGAGAGGGCGATGCCGATCCTTCCCTGTGACGAGCGCAGTTGCACCCTGGGCGAGGGGCCGCTCTGGCATCCCGGCCGCCAGCAACTGTTCTGGTTCGACATCATGAACAACCTGCTGCTGTCACGCGCGGGCGACACCGAACTGGAATGGCGCTTCGACCGCCATGTCAGCGCCGCGGGCTGGATCGACGACCGGCATCTGCTGATCGCCAGCGAGACCGACCTGTTCCGCTTCGACCTGGCGACCGGCACCGAGACCCGGCTCTGCGCGCTGGAGGACGACCGCCCGGGCACCCGCTCGAATGACGGGCGGGCCGATCCCTGGGGCGGATTCTGGGTCGGCACCATGGGCAAGAACGGCGAGGCCGAGGCCGGCGCGCTCTATCGCTGGTACCGGGGCGAATTGCGCCGGCTGCGGGGCGGCATGACGACACCCAACGCGATCTGCTTCGACCCCGACCTCACCTGCGCCTATTACGCGGATACCAAGGCACGGATCATCTGGCGCCAGCCGCTCGATGCCGAACAGGGCTGGCCGCTCGGCCCGCGTGCCGTCTTCGTCGACCTGAGCGCCGGCCCATCCAGCCCCGAGCACAAGCCCGACGGCGCCGTGATCGACAGCGAAGGTTGCCTTTGGAACGCCCAATGGGGATCGGCGCGGGTGGCGCGATACGCGCCCGACGGCCGATTCCTGGGCGCGGTCGAGCTGCCCACCGACCACATATCCTGCCCGGCGTTCGGTGGCCGGGATCTGACCACTCTGTTTGTGACCTCGGCAAGGCAGAAACTGTCGGAGGCGCAGGCCGCGGCGCAGATCCATGCAGGACAGACCTTTGCGGTCCCCGCGGCCGGCCATGGCAGGCCCGAGCCCCGGGTGCTTTGTTGAAGTGACCGGCGTTTCACCGGTATAGGTAGGCTGACAATTGCTTCAAGTCCCGGATCCTTTCAGTCCGGTCTCCGTATTCTCTCGAATTGTCGGACCAGGAGCCTCATGACCAAGACGCAAAGCTCCGAAACGGATCTTGTCATCCATATTGCCTCGGCAAGCTACGACACCTCTCGGCAGATCCTGCGCGTGAACGGCTGGTGCCTGTCCCGACAGAAGGAAACGACCCTGACGCTGTTGATCGGCGACCGGGTCATCGAAGGCACCGAATTCCGCCGCAACCTGCCATGCGCCGACGCGCCCGATTGCGGCTGGGATCTCGACCTGCATCTGGAGATCCCCCCCGAGATCACCGAAGTCACGGTGCGCGCCCAGAGCGGAGAGTGGAAGAGCCACGCGATCCGGGATCTGGTCAGATACGACAGTGATCCCTACGCCCCGACGCTGGCCACCTCCTGCCCCGAGGCGCTTTCGGCGCTGGCGTTTTCACAGCTGCGCGGCCTCTACCTGCTGCAACGCCATGTGCATGGCTTCGGAAACAATGTCGTCAATTGCTTCGACATCGACGCCTGGCGGCGCGCGACCGTCCTGCAGCGGCTTGGGGTCCGGCTGGTGGTGCGGCATGGCGCGGTCAGCCTGTCGCTGCGCCACATGAACCACGACGGCCATGTCACGGAACTGGCGCTGCTGACGCAGGAAGGGCCGGGCACCCGATGCAGCCCGACGATCCGGCTGAGCGATTTCGACGGCGCCTTCGTTCCGGTCGTCATCTCGGCCTCGGAGGAGGCGAATTTCGACATCCTCTTCGTCACCGACGATCCGCCCCAGACGCCGCATGCGCGCATCAACTACATCTTCTGCACCTACAAGCGTGCCGATTACGTGCAGCACAACACGGAAGTATTCCGTGACTACATGCGCCGCCACAAGGCACAGGCGGCCGCCCACCTGACCGTCGTGGACAACGGCAGCACCGATGGCGACAACGATTGCGGCGTCAGGGGCGATGCCAACGTGACGGTGTTCCCCAACGACAATACCGGCGGCGCCGGGGGGTTCGGCCGCGGGATCTACGAATCCTGCTACGGCGCGCTGGCGGGGCGGAATTTCACCCATGTCTGCCTGCTGGATGACGACATCTACCTGACCCCCGAGATGTTCATGCGCAACACCGCGTTCATCCGCTTCCTGAAGCCCGGTTTCCATGTCGGAGCACCGATGTATCCGACCTCCTCGCCCCAGCATGCGCCTCGCCGGGCGGCCTGTTTCGGCCACAAGTTTCGCGGCACCGTTCATCCCAGCGACGAGGCGCTGGGCGCGGGGCTGGAAACCGACAATTTGCACGGGTTCATCCGCATGGACCGCGCGCCCGACACCACCGGCTGGTGGTGGGATTGCATCGCGGTCAGCGACATTCACCGTATCGGCCTGCCCTACCCGTTCTTCATCAAGATGGATGACGTGGAATACGGGCTGCGGCTGCGCGATGCCGGGGTCGAGCTGGTGATCCCGTTCTCTTTCTGGGTGCTGCATGACGATTTCGAGGAGAAATACTCCGCCGCCATGCAGTATTTCCGTTTTCGCAACAGATGGCTGCTGCTGGCGCTGCGAGGCCGGCTGAACGATCCGGCGGGTTTCACCCGTCAATACGGCGATCTGGTGCGCAGCTTCATCGCCGAGCGCAAATACGAACATGCCCAGCTGCTGCTGGACGGCATGGCGCATTTTCTGCAAGGCCCCGAATATCTGCTGCGCAACGAAAAGAAGATCCTCGCGGGGATTTTCCGCCTGGTGAAATCCGAGAAGAACGTGGCGATGCCCAGCCCGCCCGATGGCGCCCTGGTGATGAACGATCTGTATCCCCCTGCCTCGCGGGGCACCGAATGGCTGAACCGGGTCACCATCAACAACCACTTCCTGCCGCTGAAGGATCGGATCGCCATCGACACCAGCCAGCCGCACCGGCCGACCGCATGCCGCCGCGGCAAGCGCGTCAGCTACTGGAACGCGCAGAAGGGAGTCGGATTCACCGTTACCCGCAATTCCCGCCGCGCCTTTCACCAGATGATGCAGCTGCGCCGGCTGCAGCGCCGGATGGCAAGGCTGCCGGAGGTCATCGCGCGCTACCGCGAGGCGATGCCGCATCTGACCGCGCAGAATTTCTGGGCCACCTATGGCAAGTTCGGAGAACCCCCGCGGGTGGCCGCCACCCAGCGCGAGACCGCGGCGCTGCAAGACCTGCGCCGCGAACTCGGCCGGCTGCACATCGAGCTGCAGCAGCGCGGCGCGCTGGAA
>JBKHDP010000026.1:0-19818 GCA_046541255.1 Paracoccaceae bacterium
AGACCCAGGCCAGCCCGGCGCAAAGCGCCAGAGGCGAGGGCGAGGCCGGGGCGGCCGGGTCGGGCCGCCGCGCCGAGACCGCAACGCTCAGTCAGAGCCAGCGCCAGAGCCTGACCGCGCGCTGGGGCGGCCAGGTGCGCGCGGCGATCGAACGCCGCAAGCGCTATCCCGGCAACGCGCGGGGTGCGTCCGGCACGGTGGTGATCCGCATCACCGTGGGCCGCGACGGCAGCCTGCGTGACCTTGCCCTGGCGCGGTCCTCGGGCAGCGCCGCGCTGGACGATGCCGCGCTGCGCGCCGTGAAATCCGCCCGCCGCTTCCCGCCCGCGCCGGAGGGGCTGACCGATCCGACCTACAGCTTCAACCTGCCGATGAATTTCGGCAACTGACGGCGGCCATGGCCACGGTGCTTGTCCGCAAAAAAATCAGAGTGAAAAATTCAGGTATTGAAATTTCCGACCTTCCTTGTCAGTCATTCGGCATGGCATGAGCGACTCGCAACCTGGGAGCCGGGGCTTGCGAAGGGTCGATCTTTCATGCCCGCCGAGGTGCCGCCGCGCGCCATGGCCCAACTGCCAGGCCGACGGACATGTGAACATTCACGGAACGAACGAAGGGACAAACAGATGCTCCGCACACTTCTGACCAGCACGGCGATGGCCGCCGGGCTTGCCGGTATCGCGCAGGCGCAATCCGCCTCCGAGGTGCTGGACACCTATGCCGACATCGCCCATGCGAAATACGAGGACAGCCTGATCACGGCCCGCGCATTGGAAGAGGCCGTGCAGGCGCTGATCGACTCGCCCTCGGCCGAGGCGCTGGCCGCGGCGCGCGCCGCCTGGATCGAGGCGCGGGTGCCCTACCAGCAGACCGAGGTCTACCGCTTCGGCAATGCCATCGTGGACGACTGGGAGGGCCGCGTGAACGCCTGGCCGCTCGACGAGGGGCTGATCGACTATGTCGATGACGGTTATGGCGGGCCGACCGACGCGAACCAGCTGGCCGCGCTGAACGTGATCGCCAACCCGACCTTCACGCTTTCCGGCGAGGAGATCGACGCCACCGAGATCACCCCCGCGCTGCTGCAGGACACGCTGCACGAGGTCGATGGCATCGAGGCCAACGTGGCCACCGGCTATCACGCGATCGAGTTCCTGCTCTGGGGCCAGGATCTCAACGGCCATGGCGACGGCGCCGGCGACCGGCCCTGGACGGATTTCGCGCAGGGCGACGACTGCACCGGCGGCAATTGCGACCGGCGGGCGGAATACCTCGCGGCGGCGACCGAACTTCTGGTGTCCGACCTTGAATGGATGACCGCCCAATGGGCCGAGGATGGCGAGGCACGGGCCGCTGTCATGGACGACGAGCAGGCCGGGCTTTCGGCGATGCTCACCGGCATGGGTTCCCTGTCCTATGGCGAGCAGGCGGGCGAGCGGATGCGGCTGGGGCTGATGCTGAACGACCCCGAGGAAGAGCATGACTGCTTCTCGGACAACACGCATAACAGCCACTACTATGACGGGCTGGGCATCCAGAACGTCTATCTGGGCGAATATGTCCGGATCGACGGGTCGCGCGTGTCGGGGCCGTCGCTGTCCGATCTGGTCGCGGCCGACACCCCGGACCTGGACACCGAGATGCGCACCCGCCTGATGGAGACGATGATGGCGCTGGGCCGGATCAAGACCGCCGCCGAAGCGGGCTTTGCCTATGACGAGATGCTGGAGCGCGGCAACGAGGCCGGCGAGCAGCTCATCATGGGCGGGGTCGACGCGCTGATCGCGCAGACCCGTTCGATCGAACGGATCGTCGCGGCGCAGGATCTGGACGGGATCGCGTTCGAGGGCTCGGACAGCCTCGACAATCCCTCCGCCGTGTTCCAGTAACCCCATGGGGAGGCGCGGCTGCCGCGCCTCCCGCTGAAGTGACAGCCATGAAACGCATCCCGCCTGCCCTGTTGCCGCTTGCCGCGGCCCTTGCCTTTCCCGCCGCCCTGCCGGCAGACCCGGACGCGGATGCGCCCTGGGCCGGGCTGGAAGACGTGCATCTGGACGTGATCCCGCGCACCGGGGACGAGCGCGCCCGGATCGCAACCGTCACCGCGCTGCCCGACGATTTCTCCACGTCCTGGACCTTCGAGGAAAACGCCGGCGGCGCGCAGACCGTTCGGGCGCGGGCGAATCCCGACGCCTTTTCCCAGCCCGCGGCCAACCTGACCTTCGAGCAGGAGATGGAATTCCGTGTCGGCAACGGGATGTTCAAGCGGATCTGGGTCTCGGCCCCCGCCTCCACCATCGCCTCGGACGGGCTCGGCCCGCTCTACAACGCGCGCTCCTGCCAGCGGTGCCATATCAAGGACGGCCGGGGCCATCCGCCCGAGGGGCCCGAGGACAACGCGGTCTCGATGTTCCTGCGGGTCTCGATCCCCGCCCCGGATGCCGCGTCGGATGCCGAGGAGATCGAACGCTACATCGCGGGCACCCATGCCACCGCGCCCGATCCGGTCTACGGCACGCAGCTGCAGGATTTCAGCCTGCCGGGCCATGCGCCCGAATACCGGCTGGAGGTCGCATATGAGGAATTCGAGGTGCCGCTGTCGGGCGGCGAGGTCGCGACGCTGCGCCGGCCCACCTACACCGCCGCCGATCTGGGCTACGGCCCGCTGCATCCCGACGCGATGCTGAGCCCCCGCGTGGCGCCGCAGATGATCGGCATGGGGCTGCTGGAAGCCATCCCGTCCGAGGACATCCTTGCCTGGGCCGACCCGGAGGATGCCGATGGCGACGGCATTTCCGGCAATCCGCAGATCGTCTGGTCCGATGTCCATGATCGGCCGATGCTGGGGCGGTTCGGACACAAGGCGGGCAATCCCACCGTGCTGGAACAGACCGCCAGCGCCTTTGCCGGCGATATCGGCATTTCCAACCCGATCCATACCGCCGGCTCCGGCGAATGCACCGATGCCCAGACCGACTGCACCGCCGCCCGGCATGGCGGCGATCCCGAGCAGGGCGGGCTCGAGATCGACCGGACGGGCCTCGATCTGGTGACCTTCTACAGCCAGACGCTGGCGGTGCCCGCCCGGCGCGACGTGGACGACCCCGAGGTGCTGCGCGGGCGCGAGGTGTTCTTCGACACCGGCTGCGCGTCCTGCCACCGGCCGAATTACGTCACCCACCGGCTGGCGGGCGACGACCCGGCCAGCTTCCAGCTGATCTGGCCCTATACCGACATGCTGCTGCACGACATGGGGCCGGAACTGGCCGACAACCGCCCCGAGGGCCGCGCCGACGGGCGCGAATGGCGCACCGCGCCGCTCTGGGGCATCGGGATGACCGAGCAGGTATCGGGCCACACCCAGTTCCTGCATGACGGCCGCGCGCGCTCGCTGCTGGAAGCGGTGCTGTGGCATGGCGGCGAAGCGCAGGCCGCGCGCGACGCGGTCGTGGAATTGCCGCCCGAGGACCGGGCCGCCCTTGTCCGCTTCCTGGAGAGCCTATGAGACCGTTCGCCGCCCCCGCCTCTGTTCTCGCCCTCGCGCTGGGCCTTGCGACACCGGCCCTCGCCGGCGTGGACGAGGCGCTGGACGGGCATGTGCTGCCCGGGCTCGCGGCATTTGCAGCGGCGACGGAGGATCTGGCGCAGACCGCGCAATCGGACTGCCGCGCCGAGACGCTGCGCCCCGCCTTCGCCGAGGCCTTCGATGCCTGGATGCCGGTCGCCGACCTGCGGATCGGGCCGTCGGAGAACGGCGCGTTTTCCATCGCCTTCTGGCCGGATCCGCGTGGCTTCACCCAGCGCACCCTGACCCGGCTGATCGACGCGCAGGATCCGGTGGCCGAGGATATCGAGGCATATGCCGAGGTCTCGATCGCCGCGCGCGGCTTTTTCGCACTGGAGATGCTGCTGCACGATCCCGCCTTCGCGGATTACGCAGCGGGCAGCTACGACTGCCGGCTCGTGGCCACCATCGCCGCGGATCTGGACCGCCAGGCCGAGGCGCTCGCCGCCGACTGGAGCGGCCCCTTCGCCGCCACGCTGCGAGGTGCCGGCACCGAAGGCAACACCACCTATCTGAGCGCGGACGAGGCCCTGCGGGCGATCTACACCCAGATCCTGTCCTCGCTGGAATTCACCGCCGAGCAGCGGCTTGGCCTGCCGCTGGGCACGTTCGACCGGCCCCGCCCGGCCCTGGCCGAGGCCCGGCGTTCCGGCCGCAGCCTGCGCCATGTGGTGCTGGCCTCCGAGGCCGCCCATGCGCTTGCCGTGCAGCTTGCGGACCGGAAGCTGCCGCGGACCGACGCCGCGCTGGAGGATGTGCACGACGCCGCCGCGAATGTCTCCGATCCGGCCTTCCAGGATGTGACCGATCCGCAGGCCCGTTTGCGGGTGGAAGTTCTGCAACAGTCGGTGCGCAGCCTGCACCGGGCGATCGAAGTCGAGATCGGGGCGCCGCTCGGCATCGCGCCCGGCTTCAACGCACAGGACGGGGACTGAGCGCCATGCCAACGCGCCGCAGCTTTCTCGCCACGATGCTGGCCGCGGGCACCGCACCACGGCTGGGATGGGCCGCGGTCGGCAACCCGTCGCATCTGGCCGCCGCGCGCGACGCCGATGGCGGGTTCGCGATCTACGGGCTGGGCGCGCAGGGCGAGATGCGGTTTCGCGTGCCCCTGCCCGCGCGCGGCCATGCCGGCGCGGGCCATCCGCGGCGCGCCGAAGCGGTGGCCTTCGCCCGCCGGCCCGGCACCTTCGCCCTGGTGCTGGACTGCGCGACCGGCGACGTGCTGCACCGGCTGACCCCGCCGGACGGCCGCCAGTTCAACGGCCACGGGGTCTTTGCCGAAGGGGGCCGCACGCTGTTCACCAGCGAGCAGGCCAGCGATACCAGCGAGGGCCTGATCGGCATCTGGGATGTCGAGGCGGGTTATGCCCGCACCGGAGAGATGTCGACCCACGGCATCGGCCCGCACGATCTGCGGCTGATGCCCGATGGCGAGACGCTGGTCGTGGCCAATGGCGGCATCGCCACCGACCCGACCGACCGCCGCAAGCTCAACATCGCGACGATGCGGCCGAACCTGGCCTATCTCTCGGGCACGGGCCGGTTGCGCGAGCTGGTCGAGCTGGCGCCCGAACTGCGGCAGAACTCGATTCGCCATCTCGCCGTGCGGGCCGACGGGCTGGTGGGTTTCGCGATGCAGTGGGAGGGCGTGCCGGGTGTCGCGCCGCCGCTGCTGGGCCTGCACAGGCAGGGCCAAGCCCCCGTTCTGGCCGAGGCCCCGCTGGCCGACGAGCTGGCGATGCGAGGCTATGCCGGTAGCGTCGCCTTCACCGGCGCGGGCGACGAGCTGGCCATCACCTCGCCGCGCGGCGGGCGTCTGCACCGCTTCTCGGATCAGGGCGCGTTTCGCGGCGCGGTGGCCCGGGACGATATCTGCGGCCTGGCGCCGCGCCCCGACGGCTACCTGGCCAGCGACGGGCTGGGCGGGCTGATCGCGATCGGGCCGGACGGCCCGGCGGCGCTGGGCCGGTTCGACTGCGCCTGGGACAATCACATCGTGACGCTCTGACCGGGATGCGGGGACGGCACACCACCCTGCCCCTTTACGGCCCGCGCCCGCGCCCGCGGCGGGCAAGCGCCCCCTTTCGTTTCCGGCCGAATCCCCTATGTTGACTCCGAACCGGGGGATTTTGATGTCGGGCAGCATTGATTACGGAAAGCTGATGCACCGGGCCATGCGCGGCCTGATCCACGAGGTCCTGAGCGGCGTCGCGCGCGACGGGCTTCCGGGCGACCATCACTTCTTCATCACCTTCGACACCGCCGCGCCCGGGGTCGAGATCGCGCCCTGGCTGGCCGAACGCTACCCCGACGAGATGACCGTCGTGATGCAGCACTGGTTCGATGCGCTGGAGGTGGGCGATACCGGCTTTGCCGTGACTCTCAATTTCGGCGAGCAGTCCGAACGGCTCTACATCCCGTTCGATGCGATCCGCACCTTCGTCGACCCGTCGGTCGAGTTCGGGCTGCGCTTCGAGAGCCCCGATGCCGAGGCGGCGGAAGACGAGGACGACGCCCCGGCGCCCGGCGACCACCCGGATGGCGACGCCGAGGAGCACGCGCCGGCGCAGAAGGATGCCGATGTGGTCAGCCTCGACAGCTTCCGCAAGTAGCGCGACACGGCGCACCGTTGCGCCCCGGCGCCGGCTTTTGTATGCGGCATGCAACCGCATGCCACAGGAGCCCCGCAGATGACCGCGACCCGCACGGAAACCGACAGTTTCGGCCCGCTCGACGTTCCCGCCGACAAGTACTGGGGCGCGCAGACCCAGCGCTCGATCCAGAATTTCCCGATCGGATGGGAACGCCAGCCGGTCGCCATCGTGCGGGCGCTGGGCGTGATCAAGCGCGCCTGCGCCGAGGCCAACAAGGCCAGCGGCAAGCTGGACGCGCGGCGCGCCGACGCCATGATCGCCGCCGCGCAGGAGGTGATCGACGGGAAACTGGACGACAATTTCCCGCTGGTGGTCTGGCAGACCGGCTCGGGCACGCAATCCAACATGAATGCCAACGAGGTGATCGCCAACCGCGCCATCGAGATGCTGGGCGGCGAGATCGGCTCGAAGGATCCGGTGCATCCGAACGACCACTGCAACATGGGGCAAAGCTCGAACGACACCTTCCCCACTGCCATGCATATCGCCGCGGCCACCACCGCGCATGACGTGCTGATCCCGGGACTCGAGAAGCTCGCCGCCGGGCTCGAGGCCAAGTCCGAAGAGTTCCGCGACATCATCAAGATCGGCCGCACCCACACGCAGGACGCCACGCCGCTCACGCTGGGGCAGGAATTCTCGGGCTATGCCGCGCAGGTGCGCAATGGCATCGCGCGCATCCGCATGGCGCTGCCCGGCATCTATGAACTGGCCCAGGGCGGCACCGCGGTGGGCACCGGGCTCAACACCGCGAAGGGCTGGGACACCACCGTGGCGGCCAATATCGCCGCGATCACCGGCCTGCCCTTCGTGACCGCGCCGAACAAGTTCGAGGCGCTCGCGGCGCATGACGCGATGGTCTTCATGTCGGGCGCGATCAAGACGGCGGCGATGGCCTGCTACAAGATCGCCAACGACATGCGCTTTCTCGGCTCCGGCCCGCGTTCGGGGCTGGGCGAGCTGATCCTGCCGGAGAACGAGCCGGGATCGTCGATCATGCCGGGCAAGGTGAACCCGACCCAGGCCGAGGCGATGACCCAGGTCTGCGCCCATATTCTGGGCAATGACGCGGCGATCGCCTTCGCCGGGTCGCAGGGGCATTTCGAGCTCAACGTCTACAACCCGATGATGGCCTACAACCTGCTGCAGAGCATGACGCTGCTGGGCAACGCGGCGGACAGCTTCACCGAGCGGATGCTGACCGGCACGAAGGCCAATGTCGAACGCATCGAGAAGCTGATGCGCGAAAGCCTGATGCTGGTCACCGCGCTCGCCCCCACCATCGGCTACGACAATGCCACCACCGTGGCCAAGACCGCGCACAGGAACGGCACCACGCTGAAGGAAGAGGCGATCCGGCTGGGCTTCGTCGACGCCGAAACCTTCGACCGGGTGGTGCGCCCCGAAGACATGATCGGGCCGAAATGAGCCAGCCGGTCAACCTCAACCGCTTTCGCAAGGCGAAGGCGCGGGCCGAGAAGAAGGCCCGCGCCGACGAGAACGCGGTGAAGTTCGGCCGGACCAGGGCGGAGAAGGCCGGCGCGCGCGCGGAGGCGGAAGCCATCGCCCGGGCGCTCGACAGCCACAAGCGCGGCGAATGACGGGGGGGCGCCCGGTCAAGCGCTCGCTCACGCTGCGCGGCCACCGCACCAGCGTCTCGCTGGAGGATGCCTTCTGGGATGCGTTCCGCGAGATCGCGACGGAACGCGGCATGACGGTGAACGCGCTGGCCGCCGAGATCGACGAGGCGCGCGGCATGGACAGCGGGCTGGCCTCGGCGATCCGGGTGCATGTGCTGGCACATTACCGCCGTTAGCGCGGCGTTAACCGCGATCGGCGAGGCTCGGACCCATGACCGAGTTGCCCCCTTGCCTGCCGGCGGATCTCTGGATGCGCCAGATCTTCGACGCCAAGGCCGCCCGCGCGGGCGGCATCGTGCGCCGCAGCGCCCGCGACGTGGACCGGATCGTGGGCCGCCCCCGCTTCGCAGCGGAACTGCGCCGGCGCGGCTACCACGCGGTCGAGAACGCGGGCCAGATCGTGATCTTCTGCAATGCCGAGGAACTTCGTATCCTGCGCTGACGCAAAAGCTTTGCAAAAGCTTTTGCCAAGACTTTTCCTTGAAAAGTCTTGGCCCCCGACCCTAGCGCCGCGACAGCTTCAGCCAGATCCCGTCGCGGGCGCGCACCGTCAGATGCGCCACCGGCACCGGCGCGGGCCGGTCGGTGGGTGCGACGCGCAGGTCACGCAGGATCCGCGAGAGCAGGAGCGGCCCCTCCACCATGGCGAAGCCCGCCCCGGTGCAGACGCGCGGACCGGCGGAAAAGGGCATGTAGGCGCTGCGCGAACAGGCGCGGCCATTCTCCGTCTCCCAGCGGGCCGGATCGAACCCGTCGGGATTCTCCCACAGCCGATCGTGGCGATGCTGGTGCCAGGGGCTGAGCACGATCTGGCTGCCCCGTGGCACCGCCCGGTCGCGGAACCGTTCGGGACAGGCCGCCTCGCGCACCATCATCGGCACCGGCGGGTAGAGCCGCAGCGCCTCGCGCCAGACGTCACGCGAGAGTTTCAGCCGCGACATCACCGCAAAGCCCGGCTCGGTATCGAGCGCGCGGGCCTCCTCGGCCACGCGTTCCTGCCAGTCGGGATGGGTCGCCATCAGGTAGAGCGTCCAGGCGAGCGCCGAGGCCGAGGTCTCGTGCCCGGCGAGGAAGAAGATCGCCACCTGGTCGACCATCTCTTCGGTGGTGAAGGTCTCGCCGGTCTGCGGGTCGGCGGTGGTCATGATCTTGGTGGCCAGGTCGTCGGGCGCGCCGCCCGCGCGGATCGCCGCCATGCGCTCCTCGGTCAGTTGCGCGATCAGCGCCCGGATCGCCCGCGCGGCCTGCCTGGTCCGGCGACGGTGGCCGCGCGGCATCCAGCGCGGCAGCGGCAGGAAGGCCGCGATGTTCAGGATCGGCTGGGTGCGCTGGTAGGCGCGGAACTCGTCGAAGACCTGCGCCGCGATCCGGTGTTCGATCGGGATCGAGAACAGCGTGCGAAAGATCACGTCGGCGGCGGCGTGGCTGGTTTCCGCCTCGATCTCCACCTCCTCGCCGGTCCGCGCCGCCAGCCTTGCGGCGGCGGCCTCGGCGGCGTCGCGCATGGCCGGGAAGGTGTCGCGCAGCCGCCCGCCCTCGAAGGCCGGGTCGATGATCCGGCGCTGGCGCTTCCAGGACGCGCCATTGGTCAGGAACACGCTCTCGCCCAGCAGCGGGCGCAGCCCCTCGGAAATGCGGTTCGACTTGGGGAAATCGTCGGGCCGACCCTTCAGCACCAGCTCCACCAGTTCGGGCTGGTTGACGAGGAAGCTGCGGAAGAACGGCGTGCGGAATTCCGCCATCCAGGCGCGGTAGAGCCGCGCCGGCTGCGCCGACAGGATGTCCTGCCGGAACAGGCGCAGGTAGCGCCAGAGCGAGACCTTGTCGGCCCGCGCCTGCGGCTTGGGCGGGTTCATGCGGCCTGGCTGGTATATTTCGACACCGGCATGTCGATCCTCGAGGCGGAGGGCTTGCGCCCGGCATAGCGGGTGCCCAGCGTCAGCGGCCCGGCGGTGATCTGGAAATAGTCGTAATCGCCCGGCCGGTCGAAGGCACAGAGATACTGGAAATGCAGCCGGAAGAAGCGCCAGCGCAGCGCGCGCCAGCGCGCGGGCGACAATGTCTGGGTGAAGGCGGCCGAGACCACCAGCGGCCAGCGCTTGCCCTCGGGCGCCACGCCCGACACCGCCACCGGATCGCATAGCGCGAAGGCGCAGCCATCGCCCGGCGCGGTCACATCCACCCAGGTCAGTTCGTCTCTGGCGGCGAGATAGGCCAGATCGGCGCGCAGCCGCCAGGCCTCTGGCAGGAAGCTGACCATCGGCACCACCTGGCCGAGGCTGAGAAAGGCCAGCGCCGGCCCGTTGGCGGGCACCCGGCCCGCGCGGATCACGTCGGCCAGCACCGAGATTGCCAGATGCGCGCCCGAGGAGTGGCCCACCACCAGCACCTCGTCCAGCGTCTCGTCGGCCAGCGCGCCGGCGACGGCCTCGCCGAAGGCGGCCAGGCGCGCCTCGAGCTCGGGCGGGTTCGCGCCGCGCCAGCGGGCGGAATAGGCGTAATCATGCATCAGGTAATGAGCGTAGAACTTGCCATCCTTCGCCTTGAACCAGCGCAGGACCAGAACCGCCACGCCCAGGCAGGCAAGCCACCAGAGCGCCGCGGCAAACCAGCCCGGCAGCGCCGCCCCGGCCAGCGCGGCCACCCCAAGCAGCGCGGCCCCGGCCAGCGCGCCGGCCCCCAGCGCCAGGCCGAGTTGCAGCAGCAGCATCGTCACCGGATAGAGCGCGGCGATCACCGGCCCCTTGCGCAGCCGCATCAGGCGCCACAGCGCGCCCGAGGCGATATAGGTCCATGCGGTGCGCAGGAGCTGCCCGTAGGTCGCCGGGATGGTGTTGGACATGCTGTCGCGCACGATGTCGGACCAGACCAGAACCTCGACCTCCGCCGCGCTGCGCGCGCCGTCGATCCCGGCCTCGACGAGCCAGCCATAGGCGCCCTGCACCCGCCTGGGCCGGAGCGTCAGCTCATAGCCCGAGATCTTCGCCTGCGTCGCGCCCTCCTTGCGGTAGAGTTCGCGGTAGCGGCGGGGATGGATCGGATCGTAGCCGGGGATGTAGAACACCCTGCGGCGTCGGACCTCCTGGCCTGTTGCGTTCGACATGGGTTACCTCGCACCGCGTCCGAGCATACCCCGAAAATCCGGCAAGACTAGGGCGGGATCAGCCCAGAACCGCGAGCGCGGGGAAGGTTTCCAGCAGCCAGTAGGAAAAGGCCGAGAAGCCGCCGGTGAGCATCAACAGCCCGATCGTCCACAGCAGCAACCCCATGATGCGCTCGATCCGCTCCATGTGGCGCTTCATCCAGGCCATCAGCCCGGTCAGCCGCGGCAGGAAGGCCGCCACCAGCAGGAAGGGAATGCCCAGCCCCGCGGCATAGACGGCCAGCAGCGCGGTGCCGCGGGCGGTATTGGCCTCGGAGGCGGCCAGCGACAGGATCGCGCCGAGCTGCGGGCCGATGCAGGGGGTCCAGCCGAAGGCGAAGGCCAGCCCCAGGATATAGGCGCCGAAAGCCGTCCCGCCGCGGTCTCCGGCGTCGAGCCGCGCCTCGCGGTCGAGAAAGCCGATGCGGTAGACGCCCACGAAATGCGCGCCAAAGGCCATGACCAGCAGCCCGGCGATGGCGTTGAACCAGTCCTGCCAGGCCAGGAACATGGTGCCCACCGCAGAGGCGGTGAACCCCAGGAAAAGGAAGACGGTGGACAGCCCCAGCACGAAGAACAGCGCCGGCAGAAGCGCCCGGTTGCGGCCCCCGCCAGCCTGCAATTCGCCCAGCGAGACACCGCTCATATAGGCCAGGTAGGGCGGCACGATGGGCAGCACGCAGGGGCTGAGAAACGAGATCACCCCGGCCATGAGCGCGACGGTCATGGCGGGCAGAAGACTCGCGTCGATGATCTCGATTCCGAACATGTCCTTCCCCTAGACCATCCCGCGGGCGGCGTCACCTGCGCAGCGCTCACAACAGCGTGGACAGGCCGTCGCAGGGAGGCTATTGCCCCGCCATGATCGAGGATCTGGACGCCACCGGGCTGAAATGCCCGCTGCCCGTGCTGCGGCTGCGCAAGCGGCTGATCGCGCTGGAACCGGGCGCCCGGCTGCGGGTGCTGGCCGACGATCCGGTCGCGGTGGTGGACATCCCGCATTTCTGCGCCGAGGAAGGCCATGCCATCGAGGACCGGGCCGAGCGCGACGGCATCCAGCACTACCTGATCCGCAAGGGCCCGGTCTAGCGGAGCCGGGCCGGAAGGCGTTCGGCCATCCTGCCCCCAGGCAGCCGCGTGCCCGGCATCGAAGCGTTTCCGATCCATCGCGGCGGGTGTCTGCCCGGGTCCGGCACGTGAAAACGCCGCGCAGGTCCGGCCCGCGCGGCGTTTTCATGTCCGATGCAAGGGGCCCGATCAGCCGCCCAGCGACCACCAGCCCCGCTTGCGCGGCTTGTCGGCGTCTTCGGCCGTGGTGGCGGGCTCGGGCTCGGCCGGAGCTTGCGAGGGCGAAGCGGCTTCCGCCTCGGGTTCGACCGTGGCGTCCGGCAGGCTGGCCTCCTCCGGCGCGGCAGCCGGTACGGCCGCCTCCGCGGGGGCGGGTTCGTCCGGTTTCGCGGCTTCAGGGCGCTCCTCGGTCACCAGTTCGGCCGCCTCCGCCGTCGCCCTGGCAGGCTCGGCTTCGGGCTCCGGCGAAAGCGCCGCATTTGCCGGCGCCTGTTCGGGCTCGGCCTTGGGCTTGCGCGTCCGGGTCGAAGGCTTGCGGGTGCTCGTCCGCTTGGGCTTCGGCTTGGGCTCGGCCGTCGCAGCTTCTTCCGGTTCCACGGCGGCGGGTTCTGCCACCTCAGCCACCGGCCCCGTCTCGGCTTCGGTCGTTGCGGGTTCCTCGGTCTTGCGCGACCGCGAGCGCGACCGCGACCGGCTGGATTTCGGCTTCTCCGCCACGGGTTCGGCCGGGGTCTCCGCCAGCGCCTCGGTCTGCGCCTGCGTCTCGGCCGCGGCCTCGTCGCTCAGCGCGGCCTCGGGCGTCTCGGCCGTTTCGGTCACCCCGGCATCGCTCCCGGTGGCATCTGCCTCGGCCGGCTCTTCCTGGGTGCCGGTGCCGGCCTCCTGCGGGCTGCCATTGTCCTCGCCCGTGCCCGACGGCTTGCGCCGCCGCCGCCGCCGGCGGCGCTTCTTGGGCTTGTCGTCCTCGGCCTCGACAGGCGCCTCGGAGGTTTCCTCTTCCTCAATGGTCTCGTCGTCGATGCTGTCCATCAGCGAGGTATCCACCGAGATCACCGGCGCCGCGACCTCGGGCACCGGGCGCGAGGCGGTCTTGAACTTCTCCAGCGTGAAATCGGGGCTGACCAGCATCGGGTCACCCTCGATCCGCACCGAAAGACCGTAGCGCGCCTCGATCTGGGCGACATGCTCGCGCTTCTGGTTCATCAGGTAGTTGGCAATCGCCACCGGGCATTTCACCAGCACCTCGCGCGAGCGCCGGCGCACCCCTTCTTCCTCGATCTGGCGCAGGATCGACAGCGCGAGGTTGTCATCCGAGCGGATCAGCCCGGTGCCGTGGCAATGCGGGCAAGGCTGGGTGGTGGCCTCGATCATGCCGGGGCGCAGACGCTGCCGGCTCATTTCCATCAGGCCGAAACCGGAGATGCGGCCCACCTGTATGCGGGCGCGATCGGTCTTGAGCTTGTCCTTGATGCGCTTCTCGACAGCCGCGTTGTTGCGCCGCTCGTCCATGTCGATGAAATCGATCACGATCAGGCCGGCGAGGTCGCGCAGGCGCAGCTGGCGGGCGATCTCGTCGGCGGCTTCGAGATTGGTCTTGAGCGCGGTCTCCTCGATCGAGCCTTCCTTGGTGGCCTTGCCCGAGTTCACGTCGATCGCCACCAGCGCCTCTGTGACGCCGATCACGATATAGCCACCCGACTTGAGCTGGACCGTCGGGTTGAACATGGAGCTGAGATAGCTTTCCACCTGGTAGCGCGCGAAGAGCGGCATCGGCTCGGAGTAGTGCTTCACGTTCTTGGCGTGGGACGGCATGATCATTTTCATGAAGTCCTTGGCGATGCGGTAGCCGCGCTCGCCCTCCACGAAGACCTCGTCGATGTCGCGGTTGTAGAGATCGCGGATCGACCGCTTGATCAGGTCGCCTTCCTCGTAGATCTTGGCCGGCGCGATGGATTTCAGCGTCAGTTCCCGGATCTGTTCCCACAGGCGCTGGAGATATTCGTAATCGCGCTTGATCTCGGTCTTGGTGCGCTTGGCGCCCGCGGTGCGGATGATCAGCCCGGCGCCGCGCGGCACCTCGATCGAGGCGGCGATTTCCTTGAGCTTCTTGCGGTCCGCGGCCTGGGTGATCTTGCGCGAGATGCCGCCGCCGCGCGCGGTGTTCGGCATCAGCACGCAGTAGCGGCCGGCGAGCGACAGATAGGTGGTCAGCGCCGCGCCCTTGTTGCCGCGCTCCTCCTTGACGACCTGCACCAGCATGATCTGGCGGACCTTGATGACCTCCTGGATCTTGTACTTGCGCGGCCGCGGCTTGCGCGGCTGGCGCAGTTCCTCGTGGTCGTCGTCATCGGCCACGGATTCGATGCTGTCATCACGCTCGGCGGCGTGATCGGCCGCGACGAAGGGCTTGTCCTCGTCCTGGCCGTTCCGGTCATAGTCCTGGCCGTTATCCGGTTCTTCCACCGGGGTCTCGTCGACCGTTTCCATCGGCGAGCGGCCCTCGACCGTCTCGTCGTCGAGATCGATCGTCTCCATGCCCGAAATTTCGGCGCCATCCGCCTCCGCGCTGGTCACCGCGTCCTTTTCGGCGGTCTTTTCCGCCTTGGAGCGCGAGCGCGACCGCGAGCGAGACCGCGACGACCTGGGGTTGTCCTCGGCCTCCTCGCGGGCCTGCTGCGCCTCGGCATAGGCGCGCTCTTCCTCCATCAGCGCCTCGCGGTCGGCGACGGGGATCTGGTAATAGTCGGGATGGATTTCCGAGAAGGCCAGGAAACCATGCCGGTTGCCGCCGTAATCCACGAAGGCGGCCTGGAGCGAAGGCTCCACGCGCGTGACCTTGGCGAGATAGATATTGCCGGCTAGCTGGCGCTTGTTTTCCGATTCGAAGTCGAATTCCTCGACCTTGTTTCCGTCCACCACCACGACGCGGGTTTCCTCCGCGTGGGTGGCGTCGATGAGCATTTTCTTTGCCATGTTGTCCGTTTGCACACCGGCGGGCAGCCAACATCCGTAGAACGCTGGGCCGGGCGGTGGTGTCTTGTCAGGGCGATGGGGGACGCGCGGCAGATCGGGCCGGTACCGGCTCCCGCATCTGCCCATTTGATTTGCGCGCGTGTCATCGCGGTTCTTCTCCGGCCACCGGGAGGGGGCCTGTTTCATGCCCGCCGCTTGCGCGGTGCGGGCGGTTCTGCGGCCCTGGGGCCAGATCGGTCTGTTCCGGCGAGACGGGCCGGTATGCCCTGAACCTTCGGAAACAGCGAAACTTTCGCGGCGTCATGCGCATAAGCATGGCCTGCAGGACAACATAAGGGCAGCGTGGCGGCAATTACAATGCCCAAGTTGCCGACCCTCGCGCCCGACCGGCCCGCATTACAGATAATCGGACCGCTGCAGCCCGTATTTGGCCATCTTCTCGTTCAGGGTGCGACGCGGCAGGCACAGCTCATCCATCACCGCCTGGATCGAGCCCTTGTGCCGGCGCATGGTATTGTCGATCAGCATGCGCTCGAAGGCCTCGACATATTCCTTGAGCGGCTTGCCCTCGGTGGTCATCACCGGGCGCATCTCGTCATGTTCGCTCATCAGCAGCGAGGCGATCGAGCCCTGCCCGCGCCGCGATTGCAGCACCGCGCGCTCGGCCACGTTGATGAGCTGGCGCACGTTCCCCGGCCAGGGCGCCTGCAGCAGCTGGGCCGCCTCCTGCGCGCTGATATCGGGCACGTCGCAGCCATATTCCTCGGCGAACTGCTCGGTATAGCGGGTGAACAGCGTCAGGATGTCCTCGCCGCGCGCGCGCAGCGGCGGCGTCGTGATCTTGAGCGCGGACAGCCGGTAATAGAGATCGGGGCGCAGCGCATCCTCGCTGGTGCGGCCCTCGTCCTGCAGGTTGGAAATCGCCACGATCCTGGTTTCGGCGGGCGTGCCCTGCTCGTTGATGACGCTGAGCAGACGGGCCTGCGCCGCCTCGCCGAGGGTCTCGATGTCTTCCAGCACCAGGGTGCCGCCGCGGGCCTCCTCGATGGCGGGCAGCTGGCTGTCCTCGGGCAGCACCGGCCCGAACAGCCGCCGCATCAGCGCCTCTTGCTCCAGCGCGCTGCAGGAGATCAGCACGAACCGCTTGCCCGCGCGCGGGCCCACCGCGTGCAGCGCGTGGGCCACCAGCGTCTTGCCGGTGCCGGTCTCGCCGTCGATCAGCACATGCCCGTCGGCCTGGCCGAGATCGAGGATGTCCTCGCGCAGCCGCTCCATCGCCGGGCTGGCGCCGATCAGCTTCTTCATCAGCTGACCGCCATCCGACAGCTCGCGCCGCAGCGCGCGGTTGTCCAGCGTCAGCCGACGCATCATGGTGGCCCGCTTGGCCAGTTCGGTCATGCGATCGGGGTTGAAGGGCTTTTCAAGGAAGTCGAAGGCGCCCATGCGCATCGCCTCCACCGCCATCGGCACGTCGCCATGCCCGGTGATCATGATCACCGGCAGCGCGCTGTCGGCGCCCATCAGCTTGCGCAGGAACTGCATCCCGTCCATGCCCGGCATCTTGATGTCGGTAATGACGATGCCGGGATAGTCCGGTCCCAGCGCCTTCAGCGCCTCCTCGGCGCCCGGGAAGGTCTCGGTATCGTAGCCCGACAGCGCCAGCCACTGGCTGATCGACTGGCGCATGTCCTGCTCGTCGTCCACGATGGCGATCTTCATTGCCTTGGCCATGGCTGTCTCACTCCGCTGCCTGGGCTTCCCCGGGAAGGATGGGAAGCTGCATCTCGAAAACCGCGCCGCCGCCTTCGGCATTGCGCGCGGTCAGCCGTCCGCCGAGGTCGTTCACGATCCCCGAGGAAATCGCAAGCCCCAGCCCGACGCCGTCGCCGGGCTGCTTGGTGGTGTAGAAGGGCTCGAACAGGGCGTCCAGATCCTCGATCCCCTCGCCGTTGTCGCGCACCGTCAGCACCGCGGTCTCGCCGGCGGCCAGCAGGATGTCGATCTCGGGGGCATCCACCGTCTTGGTGGCGTCGAGCGCGTTGCGGATCAGGTTGACCATCACCTGCTCGATCCGCACCCGGTCGCCCATCACCATCACCGGCGCGTCGGGCAGGATCCGGTTGATCCGCACCCTGCCCTGCCGCAGCTGCGGCTCCATCATCGACAGTGACGAGGCCAATGCCTCGACCAGATCCACCGGCGCCAGCGTGTCCGCGCCCTTGCGGGCATAGGATTTCAGCTGCCGGGTGATCGCGCCCATCCGCTCGATCAGGTCGTCGATGCGATGGAAGGCGGCCAGCGCCTCCTCGGGGCGGTTGCGCCGCAGCAGCAGCCGCGCGCCCGCCAGGTAGGTCTTCATCGCCGCCAGGGGCTGGTTCAGCTCGTGGCTGACGGCGGCCGACATCTCGCCCAGCGCGGCCAGCTTGGAGCTTTGCGCCAGGGTCTGTTCGGCCACCGCGAGGGTTTCCTGCACCCGCTCGCGCTCGGCGATTTCCCGCTGGAGCCGGGCGTTCAACTGGCGAAGCTCCGCCGACTCGCGCTGGAACAACGCCATCCGCACCGCCGTCTTGCGGCTGAGGAAGTAGAAGGTCAGCGCCAGGAGAATCGCGAATCCCATGATCTCCAGCGCCAGCACGCCGTTCACCCGCTCGCGGATGCTGTCATAGGTGGTGAAGCTGGCCATGCGCCAGCCACGGAACGGGATGCGCGTCTCCATCCGCATCACCGCCTCGCCCTGCAGATAGGCATCGGCCGGCAGGGCCGCCCAGTCCGATGTGGCCTGCAGCGCGCGCGCGATCGCGCTTTCCGGCGGCTGACGCTCCAGCGCGGCGGATTCGGTCAGCCCGCGCCAGCGCGGCTCGGTGGCCAGCACGATCGCACCCTCGCTGTCGGTCACCAGCACCGCGTCCGAGATGCCCGCCCAGGCGCGCTCGAATTTCTGCAGATCCACCTCCACCACGATCACGCCCAGGGTGGAGGATTGCTCTTCGACGCGCCGCGAATACAGGAAGCGGTAGCCGCCGGTTTCGCTCTGGAACGCGGAGAACACGGTGCTGGAGGCCCGCAGCGCCTCGACGAAATAGGATTGAGAGCGATGCGCCTCGCCCAACCGCATCCGGTCGGTGGCGGCCACGGTGCGCCCGTCACGATCCAGCAGCATGAGCGATGCCGCGCCGATCTCCTCGACGAAGCCGATCAGGCGCTGGGTCGAGGTCGAGTAATCGCCCGAGTTCAGCGCCCCGATCAGCGACGGGTCGCGCGCCAGCAATTGCGGCACGATGGCATTGCGGCGCAGTTCGGACAACAGGTTGCCCGAATAGAGCGCCAGCCGCAATTCCGCCCGGTTGCGGGTCGTTTCGGTGAACCTGTCGGTCAGCAGACGATTTGTTAACCAGACCGTCACCCCCGCCAGCAGCAGCATCGCCACCAGCGCCGCCCGGACCCGCCAGCTGATCGGGCCGGCGCGGCGCGGTTGCATGCGGGTGGGAACGATCTGCGTCATGCGGCGAGCGTACGGCGGCCGCGCCACGCGCTCAAGTCACGCCGCGACCATCGCATCCGCAAGCCCGGCAAAGAGCGGCGCGCCGTCGGTGCCGCCATGGCCGGCATCCACCGCCCGTTCGGGATGCGGCATCATCCCCAGCACCCGGCGATTCTCCGACAGGATGCCCGCGATGTCGCGTGCCGAGCCATTGGGGTTGTCGAGATAGCGGAACGCCACGCGATCCTCGGCCTCCAGCCGGTCCAGCTCGGCCTCGGTGGCGGTATAGTTGCCGTCGTGATGGGCGATCGGGATCGCCAGATCCTGACCCGGCGCGTAGCGGGCGGTGAAGGCGCTTTCGGCGGTCTCGACCCGCAGGCCCACCGTCCTGCAGATGAATTTCAGCCCCGCGTTGCGCATCAGCGCGCCCGGCAGCAGGCCGGTTTCCGTCAAGACCTGGAAACCGTTGCAGATGCCCAGCACATATCCCCCCCGCCCGGCATGATCCACCACGGCGCGGCAGATCGGCGAATTGGCCGCGATCGCGCCACAGCGCAGGTAATCACCGAAGGAGAAGCCGCCGGGAATGGCCACCAGGTCGGTGCGGTCGGGCAGCGCGGTGTCCTTGTGCCAGACCATCTCGACCTGCGCGCCGGCGGCGCGCAGCGCCACGGCAAGGTCGCGGTCGCAGTTGGAGCCGGGAAAGACGATGACGGAGGCATGCATGGGGGAACTCCCTCGGGTGCGCAGGAAGGCCGGGCCGGCGCGGCTCAGGCCATCTCGATCCGGTAGCTTTCGATCACCGTGTTGGCGAGCAGTTTCTCGCACATCTCGCGCACCGTCGCCTCGGTGGTGCCGGGGGCCAGATCCAGTTCGATGATCTTGCCCTGCCGCACGCCCTCGACCCCCTCGAAGCCGAGGCTGCCCAGCGCGTGCCGCACCGCCTCGCCCTGCGGGTCCAGCACCCCGTCCTTCAGCATCACCTGCACCCGTGCCTTCATCGCCTGCGCTCTCCGTGCTGCGCGTCCGCGCGCTTCGTTGTCGCCCGCCCCTGCCCCGGCGGCGGACGGGTCTCTCAGTTGATCAGATGCGGCTTGGTGCGCCCCGTCGAGGTCTTGGGCATCACGCCCAGGCGCCGCGCCACCTCGGTATAGGCGTCCGACAGGCTGCCCAGATCCTTGCGGAACACGTCCTTGTCGAGCCGCTGGCCGGTCTCCATGTCCCACAGCCGGCAGCTGTCGGGGCTGATCTCGTCGGCCACGATCAGGCGCTGGAAATCGCCGTCGTAGACC
>JBKHDP010000027.1:0-19408 GCA_046541255.1 Paracoccaceae bacterium
AGCGTGGCGGGCAGCGTGCGCTTGGCCCCGAAGGGCACCCCGGTGGCGAAGATCGCCTCGCTGAGATGCGACCGGCCCGAGACCCGCAGGCGGCGCGAGTCGTTCATCCAGGCGCCCTGCCCCTTCTCGGCATAGAAAAGCTCGTCCTTCGCGGCGTCGAAGATCACGCCCGCCACGATCTGGCCCTTGTGCTCCAGCGCGATCGAGATCGCCCAATGCGGCAGCCCGTGCAGGAAATTGGTGGTGCCGTCCAGCGGGTCGACGATCCAGCGCCGCGTCGGATCCTCGCCATCCTGGCCGCCACCCTCCTCGGCCAGCCAGCCATAGGTGGGACGTGCGCCGGTCAGTTCCTCCTTGAGGATCTGCTCGGCCGCGAGATCGGCGCGCGAGACGAAATCCCCCGCGCCCTTCCGCGAGACCTGGAGGTTCTCCACCTCGCGGAAGTCCTTCACGAGCGACCGCCCGGCCTTGCGGGCGGCCTTGATCATGATGTTCAGATTCGCGCTGCCCTGCATTCCCGGCCCGGCTCCTTGTCGTCAGGCCGCGCGTATACGCGGGCCGGGACCGAATGCCAAGGGTGCCGCGTCAGTCGCGCCGGACGCCTTTCCAGCCTTCGTATCCCGCGCCGTGATGGTGCTTCCGATACGCGCGGGCATGATGGGCCATGCCCCGGGGCTCGGGATGCCAGTAGCCGGCGGCGTTCGGTACGCCGCAATGGATCGCATCTCCTCCCATCACCGGCCGCTTGCCCGCCGGGCAGTGGTTCCGATGCGCCTTGTAGGCCTGCACCGGCCCCTGCGCGGGGCGCGAGGCGCTCTCGCCCCGCCAGATGTCATCGACGATCTCGGCCGAAGCCGGTGCCGCCAGGCAGGCCAGTGCCGCGGCTGCGAAGAAACCCTTGAAACCAGACATGTCGTCCCCCGTTGCGACCAAGTTTTGGTGACCGGTTCAGGCTAGTCGGGACGCGATGGATGTCAAAGGATTTCCCGTTCAGGCAGGATCCTGTCCGTGCTCCTGCCAGGCCTCGCCCATCGCCACGATGCAGGACGTGCCCGAGGCATAGGTCACCACCATGGTCCAGTCGCCGCGCCCATCGGTCCAGACTTCCATGATCTGCTCGCGCCCGCGCAGGCCCGAGGCGCGGCGGCTCTCTCCGAACTGCCGGACCAGCCGGTCCTGCATCTGGGCGGTGGGCGCACAAAGAATGTCGGCAATCGGATTCGATGCCCCGGCCGGGGCCGCCAGCACCAGGAAAAGAGGCAGGGCGCGCAGGCACATGCGCCAATTGTAACAGTTCAGTGACAAGCTGTCACGCGAAGGCTGCCACGCCCCGGCCGGTCAGGTGACCCAGCGTGTCATCATCACCCCGGCCCAGGCGGAAAAGCCCGTCAGCGCCGTGCCCCAAAGCAGATCCACCGTCACCATGCTCCAGTGCCAGTCGCGCAGGGTGGCGTAATTCGTGAACTCGTAGGTGCCGTAGGCGGCAAAGCCCAGCACGGCGCCCCCGACAAGCGCCTGAAGCGGCACTTCCTCGCGGAGCGCGGGCCAGGACACCAGCCACAACAGCGCGGCGACATAGACCAGGTAGAACACCGCCGCCGGCCCCAGCCGCAGCGGTTCGGCCATGATCGGACCGATCCGCGCGGCGAAGAGAGGTTTCATGACGGCATTCAACATGATCGCGTCGATCACGAGGAACACCGCCGCCGTGGAAAGATAAAGAATCGCAAGTTGCATCCGGGGTCTCCCTTTCATGTCGGGATACGCGCGGCACGCGCCCCCGGATGCAAATCTGCGTCAGGCCTTGTCGGCCAGCTTGCCGAACTCGCTGTCCAGCCGGGCGCGCATCTTCTTCGCCGCGCCCTTGATCGCGGCCTCGACCCCCGAAGCCTCGTCATGGGTGGCAAAGGGCCGAAGCCCTTCGGGCCGGGCCTCTACCGTGGCGCGGATATCGACCCCGCCCTTGGGGCCGCGCATGTCCTTGAGATGCACCTCGACATCCGAGAGCCGCGATTCGAGCGGCCCGAGATGCTGGTGAATCGCCGCCTCGACGACGTCGCGCAAACGCGCATCGCCATTGATGTTGTGGTCGGTGTTGATCTCGATATGCATGCGTTTGCGCCTCCAGTCTTTGGTGTTCGTTTCAGGCTACATCGCAGAGGTGGGCACCGGATTGATCTGGCGCAAGAGGCGGCGCTTTCGCGACGACCGCCCCGCGATATCCCGCCAGACAACCGGGCCGGTCCGGCGCCCCGACCGCCGGCCGAGGCCGGTTCAGAAGGCGTTGAAGGTCAGCGTGGTCAGCGATCGCTCGATGCCCGGAATGTCCAGCAACTTGTCGTTGATGTACTTGCCCACATCCGCCTCGTCCGGGATGTAGAGCTTCATCAGCAGGTCGTAGTCGCCGCTGGTGGAATACAGCTCGGAATGGATCTCGCGCAGAACGATCTCCTCGGCCACGCGGTAGGTGGTGCCGGGCTTGCAGCGGATCTGGATGAAGACGCAGGTGGCCATGGGACTCTCCGGGGATGATGCGGGCGCGAGGCTGCCATGCGGCGCGGATGGACGCAACGGGGCGCGGGCCATCCGGGCAACCGGCCCCGGCGGGGCTCTAGCGGCCGCGGTAGCGGAAGACCCCGGTCGCGGTGGCCAGCAACTGCCCTGTCTCGTCGCGTGCCTCGCCGGAGGTGAAGAAGGTCTTGCGCCCGCCGCCGGTGCGCCGCCCCTCGGCGATCAGCAGCCCGCCTTGCGGCGGCGCCAGGAAATTCACCGTCATCGACAGCGTCATGGCCATCTGCGGCCGCTCCGCATCGCCGGTCCAGCATCCGGCATAGCCCATCGCGGTATCGAGCAGCGTGGCATAGACCCCGCCATGCAGCGCACCGTGGCGATTGCCCAGCGCCTCGACCAGCGGCTGCTCGAAGCGCGCGAAATCCTGCTCCCAACCTGTCAGGGCAAATCCCAGATGGCGCTGGAAGGCGTAGGGTTCTTCGGTCAGTCGCGGGTCCACGTGTCCTGCCTTTCGGTCCATGCCATCCCGGCCTCGGCGAATTGCGGCACATAGGCGCCCAGCTTCAGCCCCTTTTCCGGGTTCGAGGCATTGCCGTCCAGTGCGCGCTTCTTCACCCCCTGAAGGATGGCCGCCATGCGGAAGAAGGCGAAGGCCACGAAATAGCCGAAGCGCGGAATGCCCGCCAGCCCCCGCCGGGCACAATAGGCCGCCACGAATTCGCGATCCGAGGGCAGGCCCAGCACCGCACGGTCGATGCCTGCAAGCCCCCGGCCCTCGGGCCCCGGCGGCATCTGCCATTGCATGATGACCCCGGCGAGATCCGCGCAGGGATGGCCCAGCGTGGACAGCTCCCAGTCCAGCACGGCGCGGCAATCCGGCCCGTCCGCCGCGAAAAGCATGTTGTCGATCCGGTAATCGCCATGCACCAGCCCGCGCTGGCCGTCATCCGCCGGCATCTCGGTGTCCAGCCAGGCCATCAGCGCGTCGAGCGCCGGCTGCTCTTCCGTCTCGGAAGCACGGTATTGCCGGCTCCAGCGGTCGAGCTGGCGGCGGTAGTAGTTGCCCGGCGGGCCGTAATCCGAAAGGCCCGTGGCCTCCAGGTCAACCTCGTGGATCGCGGCCAGCACACGGTTCATCTCGTCGATGATCGCGGCGCGCGCCGCCGGCGTCTCGCCGGGCAGCGAGGGGTCGTCCAGGGTGCGGCCCGGAACGTGCTCCATCACGTAGAACATCGAGCCGATCACGCTGTCGTCCGCGCACAGGCCCAGCATCCGCGCCACCGGCACCTCGCTGCCCGCCAGCGCCATCTGCACCCGGAACTCGCGATCCACCGCATGGGCGGATTTCAGCAGCGTTCCGGGCGGCTTGCGACGCAGCACATAGGCGCCGGACGGGGTCTCCAGCCGGTAGGTGGGGTTGGACTGGCCGGTATCGAACTTGGTGGCGGAGACCGGGCCCTCGATGCCCAGCTCGGCGTCCATCCACCGGCCCACGGCCTCGGTGTCGAGCGCGCTCATCCCCGCCTCACGCGTCGTTGCGATACTTGCGCAGCTCGGCGCGCGCCACCTGGCGGCGGTGCACCGCATCCGGCCCGTCGGCGAAGCGCAGGGTACGCACATGGGTGTACATCGAGGCCAGGTCGAAATCCTGGCTGATCCCCGCCGCCCCGTGCAGCTGCATGGACTCGTCGATCACCCTGGCGGCCATCAGCGGCGCCACCACCTTGATCTTGGAGATCCAGGGCTGGGCCGCCCGCACCCCCGCAGTGTCCATCATCCAGGCCGCCTTGAGGCAGAGCAGCCGGGCCATCTCGATTTCCATCCGGGCATTGGCGATGATGTCGTAATTCGCGCCCAGCTCGGCGATCTTCTTGCCGAAGGCCTCGCGGGACAGGCCGCGCCGGCACATCATCTCCAGCGCCTTCTCGGCCTGGCCGATGGCGCGCATGCAATGGTGGATGCGCCCGGGCCCGAGCCGGCCCTGCGCCACCTCGAAACCACGCCCTTCGCCCAGGATCACCGCCGAGGCGGGCAGGCGCACATCGGTGAAGCGCATGTGCATATGCCCGTGCGGCGCGTCATCGGCGCCGAAGACCTGCATCGGGCGCAGGATCTCGACGCCGGGCGTGTCCGCATCCATGATGAACATGGTATGGCGCTGGTGGCGCGGCGCGTCCGGGTCGGTGCGGGCCAGCACGATATAGACCGCACATCGCGGATCGCCGGCGCCCGAGATCCACCATTTCTCGCCGTTGAGCACCCACTCGTCGCCGTCCTTGCGCGCCTCGAAGGCCAGCTGCACCGCGTCGGAACTGGCCACGTCGGGTTCCGTCATCACATAGGCAGAGCGGATCTCGCCTTCCAGCAGGCGGCCCAGCCAGCGCGCCTTGTGCGCATCGCTGCAATAGCGTTCCAGCACCTCCATGTTGCCGGTGTCGGGCGCGTTGCAGTTGAACACCTCGGCGGCGATATGCACCTTGCCCATCTCTTCGGCCAGGTAGGCGTATTCCACCGTGCTCAGGCCGAAGCCGCGATCGCTGTCGGTCAGCCAGAAGTTCCACAGGCCCCGCTCCCTGGCCCTGGCCTTCAGCCCGTCCAGGATTTCCAGCTGCCTCACGGTGTGGCGGAAGCGGTCGCCCGAGGGATGCCGGCCCACCTCCTGGTGGAACTCGCGGTCCAGCGGCGCGATCTCGGTCTCGATCATCGTCCGCACCTGTTCGAGGATCGGCTTCAGCCGATCCGTCATGCCCAGATCCATGCCCTCATTCCTCCCCGTGTTCAATTCCGCCCTGCCGCAGGAAGCGGGTCAGCCATTCCGCCACCAGCGCCGGCCGCGCCGCGCCCTCCAGTTCCAGCGTCACCTGCCAGGCGAAGGCCAGCGTCGCCGGGTCGGGCCGCTCGGCCCGCGCCAGCACGAAGCGGCCGCGCAGCCGCGCGCCCTCGGGCACCGCTGCCACGAAGCGCACCCGATCCAGCCCGTAATTGACCCCGGTCCAGCCGCCGGCCGGGGGCATCACATCATAGGACAGCGTGCTGAGCAGCGACAGCGTGAGAAAGCCATGCGCCACGGTGCCACCGAACGGCCCGGCCCGCGCCGCCTCCCGGTCGACATGGATCGGCGCGCGATCCTCGGTGGCGGCGGCGAAGGCGTCGATGCGCGGCTGCGCCACCGTGATCCAGCGCGAGACGCCGATCTCCTGCCCCGCGCGGGACAGCAGCGCCTCCAGCCCCTCAGCCGGCATCGGGCAGCTTGTAATCGGCGAAATCCCGGCGCAGCGTCAGCTTGGACACCTTGCCGGTGGCGGTCAGCGGCAGCTCGTCCACATACTCCACCGCGTCGGGCAACTGCCAGCGCGCCACATGCTCCAGCAGCAGGGCGTCCAGCTCGGCCTTGGGTGGCCGCGCATCGCCCTCTGGCACCACGATCAGAAGCGGACGCTCGTCCCATTTCGGATGCGGTACGGCGATCACCGCGCAGGCCTTCACCTGCGGATGCGACATCACGATGTTCTCAAGATCGATCGAGCTGATCCACTCGCCGCCCGACTTGATGAGATCCTTGGCCCGGTCCTGGATCAGCAGAAAGCCATCCGGGTCGATCGAGGCGATATCGCCGGTGCCGAACCAGCCCTCCGCGTCGATCGCCGCTTCGGTGGCCTCCGGGTTGTCGAAATAGCCCGAGGCGACGGTGTTGCCGCGCACATAGAGTTCGCCCACCGAGACGCCGTCATGCGGCACGGGGTTGCCCGCGTCGTCCACCAGCTTCAGGTCCACCCCGAACAGACGCCGCCCCTGGCTGCGCTTGCGGTCGATCCGCCGCTCGAGGGGCAGCGCATCCATCCGCGCCGGCAGGTGGCCCTGGGTGCCCACCGGGCTCATCTCGGTCATGCCCCAGGCATGGCAGACCTCCACCCCGCCCTTCTCGAAGGCCGCGATCATCGCGCGCGGCGCGGCCGAGCCGCCGATCACCACCTCGCCGAACCCTTTCGGATTGGCGCCGCGCTTGCGGATTTCCTCCTGCAGGCCAAGCCAGACCGTGGGCACCCCCCAGGCCGAGAACACCTCTTCGCGTTCCATCAGATCGAACAGCGAGGCGCCGTCCAGCGCGGGGCCGGGAAAGACCAGCGAGGCGCCCGCCAGCGGCGCGGCATAGGGCAACCCCCAGGCGTTGACGTGGAACAGCGGCACCACCGGCAGGATGGCGCGCCCCTCGCGCATGCAACGCGGCATGGCGATGCAGACCGACAAGGCATGCAGCACGGTGGAGCGATGCGAATAGAGCACGCCCTTGGGATTGCCCGTGGTGCCCGACGTGTAGCACAGCGCGACCGCGTCGTCCTCGGGCAGCTCGGGCCAGTCGTGATCCTCGGGCTGACCCTCCAGCAGATCCTCGTAGCACAGAAGCTCCAGCGAACTGGCCGGCATATGCGCGCGATCGGTCATCGCCACCAGCCGCAGTCCCCGGGGCAACTGATCGGCCAGCGCCTCGACCAGCGGCACGAAGGTGGTATCGAGAAACAGCACGCTGTCTGCCGCGTGGTGCATGATGTAGACCAGCTGCTCGGCGGACAGCCGCGGATTGATCGTG
The DNA here is from genome assembly GCA_046541255.1 of Paracoccaceae bacterium. Classification (GTDB taxonomy): domain Bacteria; phylum Pseudomonadota; class Alphaproteobacteria; order Rhodobacterales; family Rhodobacteraceae; genus Rhodosalinus. The sequence goes on from JBKHDP010000027.1 coordinate 7,100, forward strand.
TGGCAGATCGCGCCCATCCCGGATACCGCGTAGTACAGTTCGAAATGCCGGTAGCCGTTCCAGGCCAGCGTCGCCACCCGGTCGCCCCGCTCGACCCCGATCGAGGCCAGGCCATGCGCCAGTTGCGCGGCACGGCGAAACGCCTCTGCATAGGTGTAATGGTGAATGTCGCCCTCGGTCCGGCGCGACACGATCTCGCCCTCGCCATGCACCTCGGCGGCGTAGCGCAGGATGTCGATGACGGCCAAGGGCCGGTTCATCATCATGGATTTCATGCGGTTCTCCTCCCCTGCCCGCATCGGGCCTGTCCTCTCGGACCCGACTGTGCCTAGGCTAGGGTGCAGTTGCCAAGAACACAAACGCGACAACACGCAGAAAGGAGCCCCATGTCCGCACAGATGAAACGGATCGTGCTGGCCAGCCGCCCCCAGGGCGCGGCGGACGAATCGAACTTCCGGATGGAGACCGTGCCGATGCCGGAACCGGCCGAGGGCGAGGTTCTGGTGCGGATCAGCCACTTCTCGCTCGATCCCTACATGCGGGGCAGGATGGATGCAGGCCCCAGCTACGCCGCCCCGCAGGAGCTGGGCGCGGTGATGGGCGCGGGCGCGGTGGGCCGGGTGGTGGCCTCGCGCGATCCGGGCCTGGCCGAGGGCGACATGGTGTTCGGCATGATGGGCTGGGCCGATCACCACTGCCTTCCGGGCCGCGAGCTGCGCAAGCTGCCCGAGGGCCTGCCGCCCTCCGCCGCGTTGGGGGTGCTGGGCATGCCCGGCTTCACCGGATGGCTGGGGCTCACCGAGTTCGGCGATCCGCAGCAGGGCGAAACGCTGGTGGTGGCCGCCGCCACCGGCCCGGTTGGCTCGATGGTGGGGCAGATCGCCCGCCTGCGGGGCCTGCGCACGGTGGGCATCGCCGGCGGGGCCGAGAAATGCCGGCTGGCCACGGAAACCTTCGGCTTCGACGCCTGCCTCGACCACCGCGCCCATGACGACGCCCGCAGCCTGCGCGCCGCGCTGAAAGAGGCGGCGCCGGGCGGCGTGGACATCTATTTCGAGAATGTGGGCGGCAAGGTGCTGGAGGCCGTGCTGCCGGCGATGAACACCTTCGGACGCATCCCGCTTTGCGGCATGATCGCCTGGTATGACGGCACCGACGCCACCGGCCCCGACCGGCTGCCGATGCTGTGGCGCAGCATTCTCGTCAAGCGGCTGGCGGTGCGGGGCTTCATCATCTCCGATCACTGGGACCGGCTGGACAGCTTCCTGTCCGAGGTGGCGCCGCTGGTGATGTCGGGCAAGGTGACCTATCTCGAAGACGTGGCCGAGGGGCTGGAGGCCGCGCCGCGCGCCTTCCTGTCGATGCTGAAGGGCGGCAATACCGGCAAGCAGCTGGTGCGTGTGGGCCAGGCGCTCAGACCCGGCCGATGAAGGGCATCTTGGTCGCCATGATGGTCAGGAACTGCACATTCGCCTCTGGCGGCAGGGTGGCCATGTGCAGCACCGTGCGGGCCACGTCGCCCACCTCCATCATCGGCGGCGGGGCCGAGGCGGGGTCTTCTGCGGCGGCGCGCGCGGCGATGCCCTCCAGCAGATCGGTCCGCGCATTGCCGATGTCGATCTGCCCGCAGGCGATATCGAAGGCCCGCCCGTCCAGCGACAGCTGTTTCGTCAGCCCGGTGATCGCGTGCTTGGTGGCGGTATAGCCCACCGCCCCGGGCCGCGGCGCATGGGCCGAGACCGACCCGTTATTGATGATCCGCCCGCCCATGGGGGTCTGTCGCCGCATCCGCCCGAAGGCCGCCCGGGCGCAGAGGAACATCCCTGTCAGGTTCACCTCGACCAGCGCGCGCCAATCCTCGGGCGAGACCTCGTCGATCAGGCCAGGCGTGCCGAAACTGCCCGCATTGTTGAACAGCACGTCGAGCCGCCCCGCCGCCGCAAAGCTGTCGAACGCCTCTTGCACGGCGGTCGCGTCGGTCACGTCGCAGGGCAGCACCACCGCGCCCTGCCGGCCCGCCGCCACAGCCTCCAGCGCCTCGATGCGCCGCGCCAGCAGCCCCACCCGCCAGCCAGCCTCCAGGAAGGCATCGGCGACCGCGGCGCCGATGCCGGCGCTCGCCCCGGTCACGAGAATGCTCTTCATGCCTCGTCCTCCTCCACTTCCAGCGCCAGAGGCGCGGGCGCGGACGCGCGCAGATCCTCCACCGTCAGCGGCGCGGCGGGCCGCGCCAGCCGGTTGCGCACCACCCAGATCAGCCGCTCCTGCGCGCGGGTGATCGCCACATAGGCCAGCCGCTTCCACAGCGGCTGGCCCGCCTCGTTGCGGCCGGCCCGCGCCGCGGCCTGAAGATCGGGCGCGTAGACCTGCACGGTCTCCCACTGGCTGCCCTGCGCCTTGTGGATCGTCACCGCCGCGCCATGCAGGAAGGTCGCGCCCATATGCGCCGCGAAGGGGATGAAGGGCTCTTCCTCGTCGGGTTTCTCGATCTTCACGATCGAGGCCGCCGAGACCTGCGGCTCCGGCGCTCCCACGACATGCAGGCGCGAAAAACCCGGCCGCTTGCCGGGGCCGAGATAGACCACCTGCGCCCCCTTCACCAGGCCCCGCGCCTCCAGGTCCAGCCGCTTCTTGCGGTGCTTGAGCGGCAGCTCGATCCCGTCGCAGATCAGCGGCTCGCCGGGCAGAAGCGCATCCTCGGGCGCGTCATGCACCCGGCGGAACGCCTCGATCAACCTGATCCGCGTGGCGTTGCGCCACACCAGCACGGGGCTGCGCGCCATCAGGTCCACCTCGACCCGCTGGCCCCAGACCACCCGATCGTCGCGCCGCGCGGCCTCTTCAACCATGCGCTCGAACGCCTCGAAGGTCAGGGCCGGATCGGCCAGCGCATGGGCCAGATCCAGGATCGGGTTGTCGGCCTCCTGCCGGTGGATGCGGTGCAGTTCCAGAACCTGCTCCGGCTCCAGCCCGTCGAACACCATCGCGCCGGACTGGTTCACCGGGGCAAGCTGCGCCGGATCGCCGAACAGCAGCAGGTTGGGAAAGATCTCGCGCAGATCGTCGAACTGGCGCGCATCCAGCATCGAGGCCTCGTCCACCATGCCGATATCCAGCGGCTCCTCGCGCCGCTTCCAGCCGGTGATGAAATCCGACCCCCGCAGCCCGGCCGCCGCCAATGCGCCGGGGATGGATTTCTGCAGCGCGTAGAACGCCGCCGCCCGGTCCAGCGCGGCATCGGTCAGCTCTTCGATCTCGGGCCGCTCGCCGCTGCCGGCCAGCCATTCGGCGATCTTCTCGTATTCCGGGTGATAGACCGGCGTGTAGAGGATGCGGTGGATCGTGGTCGCCGGCACGCCGCGGTTGCGCAACACGCTGGCGGCCTTGTTGGTGGGCGCCAGGATCGCGAGCGTTCGCCGTTCGCGCCGGCGCCGCCCCTCCCAATCGCCCGAGACCGTCTCGACCCCCGCCGCCTCCAAAGCGCGGTAGAGCTCGGCCAGCAGCAGCGTCTTGCCCGATCCCGCCTTGCCGATCAGCGCCATCACCCGCGCCTCACCTTCCCGCGGTGGCGCGGCATGGCCGGCGTCGATATCAACCCCGGCCCCGCGCAGCATCTCGGCCACGCGGTCCCAGGCCTCGGCCTGGTCGGGAGAGAAGGAAAGGGCGGGCCGGTTCATGGCGCGACCCTACAGCCGTGCCACGGCAGGCGCCAGACGGAACGGGCCGTCGCACCCCCCCTGCGCCGACCGCGTCACGCGCCGCCGGATACCCCCGCCCGAGACGGCGCGGCGGCGATTGCCGGCGCCGAAGCGGCGGGCGTTGCCCGCATCGCCGTCTCGAACCAGTCTTGCACCTGCGCCAGCGGCAGCCCCGCGCGGCGCGCCACCCGCGCCTGCGCCGGCTCGGTCAGGGACCAGAGACCGGCGCTGACCCGTGTTCGCCCCGCGCCCTGGCTGCCCAGGATCTCGGGAGAGGCCCCGATCGCGCGGTAGATCCGCACCATGGGCGCATCGAAGACCCCCGCCAGATGCCGCAATCCGAAGCCGCGCATCACCGCCCCGCCGCCCAGCATCAGCGCCGCCGCAACCCGTCCGTCAGCGCCGGGAGCCAGGCAGAACCGGGTGCATTCCCAGATCGCCGGATCCTCCACCCGGCCGCCTGCCACATGGGCGAAATGGTCGTTGAGCATGGTGCGGCCGAGCGTGGGCAGCAGCCGCATGGACCCGCCGTGCCGACCCTCCGGCCCGGCCCAGATGACATAGAGCGGATTTTCGTCGTCATACGCGTCGCGCTCCTCGCCGCGCGCGTCCACCGTCACCGCCCAACCCTGGCGGTCGTGGAACTGGATCGCGCGGTCGCGGAACATCCCGTGCGCCAGCGCGGGACGGGCGGCCAGCTGGTGGCCGTAAAGGAAATGCAGCATGTGTGGAATGCCCCTGTCACCTGTCGATGACCGAAGGGCTATCCGCGCAGGGTTTACGGGCCGCCTTCGCCCCGCGCGGCCGGTTTACGCCTGATAAACCTACCGCTCGACCACGATCAGCCCGCGGCTCATGGCGCGAGCGACCGCGTGAGTGGTGTTGAGCGCCCCCAGCTTGTGGCGTGCGCTTTCGACATAGGCGCGCAGCGTATGCTCGGAGATCGACAGCGCCTGCGCCGCCTGCGCCCGGCTGAGGCCGGTCGCCAGCAGCGTCATCGACTCCACCTCGCGCGGGGACAGCGCGCAGGTCGCCGCCGGCAGCCGCGCGGGTTCGAATTCCAGCGCCTTCTGGTTGAAGACATGGGCGATCAGGATCAGCGCGTGCCGGTGCCGTGCGGTGAAGGCCGCCCAGTCCGCATCGCTGCAGCCGTGATTGACGGTGAACAAGGCGAATTGCCCCGCCGGCCCCCGGATCGGCACCGAGAAGCCCTGGTTGCCCAGCCCGTGGGCCAGCGCATCCGCCAGGAAGGTGCGCGCCGGCCGGCCCGACCAGTCCAGCCGCTTCCAGTCCACCGGGTGAAACCGCCGGTAACAGCCCCGGATCACCGGGTCGACGCGCAGATAGCCGCGCGCCAGATAGTGTTCCACCCAATCCGCGGGATAGGTGCCGCAGCCATATTGTTCGCCGTCCGAAGCGACCCAGTGATAGACCATGTGCGCGACGGCGAAATGGTCGCGCAAGGCCTCGATCGCGTCTTGCAGCCCGTCAAGCGCAGTCGCCGTCTCCAGCCGCTCCAGAATGGGCTCCAGCCCGGGCCGTGTCACCGACAGGCGTCCTTCCGCTTTGCGACGCGATCTCGGCCAGGACCATCATCCGGGCATCATCCAGCTGTTCCGCGGTCTGCGGCAACGCGTTGGCCCGGGCGAAATCCCTCAGATCCGTGAGCACGTCGAAAATCCAGTCCTTCGCCATCGGAGTTTCTTTCCAGGAAGTTAACGAAACGTGAATTCCACTATAGCGTGTGTTGGGCGCGGCGGGCATCCGCGTTTTGCCACCCCCCCGAAACGGCGGGTCTGCCGGATGCCAAGCCATTGATTCGCCTCGACCCGAAACGGCCTTGCCCGGAATCGACACGCCCGCGGCCTGCAGGTGCAGACCGCGGGCGCCGCGTCCCGAGGAAAGGTCCGCGTGTCAGCCGCGTGCGTCGAGCGCGTCCTCGAAAGTGCGCAGACCGGCGCGGGGCGCCTGCACCAGCACCGCCATGTTGCCCGGCTTGTGCTGGTTGCGTCGCATCTTCATGTGGGCCTGCGGAATCTCGGCCCAGGGGAACACCTCGGACATGCAGGGATCGAGCCGCCGTTCGATCATCAGCCGATTGGCCGCGGCCGCCTGCTTGAGATGGGCGAAATGCGAGCCCTGCAAACGCTTCTGGTGCATCCACATGTAGCGCACGTCGAACGTGCAGTTGAACCCGGTGGTGCCGGCGCAGATCACGACCATGCCGCCCTTCTTGCAGACCAGGGTGGAGACCGGGAAGGTGCTTTCGCCCGGGTGTTCGAACACCATGTCGACATTGACGCCCTTGCCGGTGATGTCCCAGATCGCCTTTCCGAAGCGGCGCGCCTCCTTCAGCCAGGCGGCATATTCGGGGCTGTTGACCGTGGGCAGCTGACCCCAGCAGTCGAAATCCTTGCGGTTGATGACGCCCTTGGCCCCGAGGCTCATCACGTAGTCGCGCTTGTCCTCGTCCGAGATCACACCGATCGCGTTCGCGCCCGCGGTATTGATGAGCTGGATCGCATAGACCCCGAGCCCGCCCGAAGCGCCCCAGACCAGCACGTTCTGCCCCGGCTTGAGCTCATGCGGGTGATGCCCGAAAAGCATCCGGTAAGCGGTGGCCAGCGTCAGCGTGTAGCAGGCCGATTCCTCCCAGGTCAGATGCCTGGGCCGCGGCATCAGCTGCTGCGCCTGAACCCGGGTGAACTGGGCGAAGGCGCCGTCCGGCGTCTCGTAGCCCCAGATCCGCTGTGTCGGGCTGAACATCGGGTCGCCGCCATTGCATTCCTCGTCATCGCCGTCGTCCTGGTTGCAATGCACGACGACCTCGTCGCCCACCTTCCAGTTGCGCACCTTCGCGCCCACCGCCCAGACGATGCCGGCCGCGTCCGAACCCGCGATGTGATAGGGCTGCTTGTGCCCGTCGAACGGGCTGATCGGCACGCCCAGCGCCGCCCAGACGCCGTTGTAGTTGACGCCCGCGGCCATCACCAGGACCAGCACTTCGTGATCGCCGATCCCGGGCGTGTCCACCACTTCCAGCTGCATGGCGGTGTCCGGCTCGCCATGGCGCTCGCGACGGATCGCCCAGGCGTACATCTGTGCAGGCACATGGCCCAGCGGCGGCATCTCGCCAAGCTCGTAGAGATCCTTCTGCGGCGCCTCGTAGGCGGCGATGCCGGTGTCAGAGTCGAGTGCCATCGGGGCCTCCATCGTGAATAAGCATAGATACCATCTTGCCGCGTTGCAGAATCGCGGCAGGTCAGAGGGGGATACTTGGCGTTGCGCAACATTGCAACACCAATCATGCTTTGTTTGAAATTTTATGACCCCGCGCGCGCAGAAATTTCTGCTGCAGTCGCAGCATCATGCGCCTGCTCCCCGGGCGCTGCAAAATGGTGCGCGATCGAGTTGGCGTAATAGGTGAGCAGGGTCTCGCAGTCGGGCGCTGGACGCAGAATCCCGCCCTCCTCGCGCAGCAGTTCGCGCGCCAGCAAGCGGTCGGCGGCACGGCCCAATGCCACCTCGGGCGATTGGCGGCCGAAGGCGGCCACGCCCTCGGGCATCCGCAACAGCGCGTCATGCGCGGCCGCCCCCAGCGACGCCCGCGGCACCGTGCCATGCGCCAGCACCAGCCACGCCAGCAGCGGCACCGGCAGCACCGGAACCGCCGCCGCAATGCGGGCCATCAGCTCATCGGCCAGCGCCTCCGGCGCCACCACGCCCGGCCCGCCCCCGAAACCGCGCAGCGACAGGGGCCGGCCGAACCGGACCGCCGCCGCACCGTGGCGGGCAAAGCGGCCGCGCATCCGGCCCCAGATCAGCCCCAGCGTGGACCAGGCCACCAGCCCCAGCGGGGCGCGGAAGCGCCGCCGCCCCAGCCGCGCCGCATCGGTCAGGATGCTGTCTTCCAGCACCCGGTCGTAGTTCAGCCCCACCGGCACGAACACCACGTCACGGGCATCGGGATCGTCATGCTCGGCGATATAGCTCAACAACCCCAGCCTGGGCCGCTGCAGCCGGCCATCGAGGCTCAGCCCGCCCTCGGGATAGATCCCCTGCGTGACCCCGCCAGCCGTCGCCATCTGAACGTAGCGCGCGAGGATCCTGCGATAGAGCGCACCGCGCGACCGGCGGCGAATGAAATACCCGCCCATCGCGCGGATCAGGCGCGAGAGCGGCCAGACCCTGGCCCATTCGCCCACCGCGTAGGACAGCGCGGATTGCTCGGCCACCAGATGCGTGACCAGCACGTAATCCATGTTGCTGCGATGGTTCATCACGAAGATGACCGTTGCCTCGGGATCGAGCCCCTCCAGCACCCCGCCGGGCGGGTCCAGCCGCACGTCGTAGAGCGCCCGGCTGACCAGCCGCGCCGCGCGGATCGCGAACCCGAAATAGACCGAGGCCGAAAAGGCCGGAACGATCTCGCGGGCATAGCGCCGGGCGCGCTGGGAGGCCACGTTTTCCGGCACCCGGCAGGCCGCCGCGTGATCCACGATGGCGCGACTCACCTGGGGATCGTAGATCAGGCGCTGGATCGTGTCGTGCCGCGCGGCCAGCTTGAACGGCTGGATCGGCCGGGTGAGCCGCTGATTCAGCCGCCGCACCGCACGTTCCAGCCTGCGCCGGAAGAACCAGCGCACCGACGGCAGAAGGAAATGCGAGGCGAAGGTCACCGCCGCGAAGAGCAGGATCAGCAGGAACAGCCAAAGGGGCAAGCTTACGGTCTGACTCATGGCGCGACAGTCGCAGCCCCGGCGGCGCTCGACAATCGAAACCGGCGCGCCAGTCGCGCGATGCCGCGACGCAGCGAATTGACACTGCCACAAAATTTCAAGTATCACGCACGGAACGAAAGATTGTTGCCGCTCTTCGACAAGCGAGGCCCGACATGACCGAGACCCGGAAAGACCGCCCCTGGCTGATCCGCACCTATGCGGGCCATTCCACCGCGAAAGCGTCGAACGCGCTGTACCGCTCGAACCTGGCGCGCGGCCAGACGGGCCTCTCGGTGGCTTTCGACCTGCCCACCCAGACCGGCTATGACAGCGATCACGTGCTGGCCCGCGGCGAGGTCGGCAAGGTGGGCGTGCCGGTCTGCCATCTCGGCGACATGCGCACCCTGTTCGACGGGATTCCGCTGGAACAGATGAACACCTCGATGACGATCAACGCCACCGCGCCCTGGCTGCTGGCGCTCTACGTGGCGGTGGCCGAGGAACAGGGCGCCGATGTCGCGAAACTGCAAGGCACGGTGCAGAACGACATCATCAAGGAATACCTCTCGCGCGGCACCTATATCTGCCCGCCGAAACCGTCCTTGCGGCTGATCACCGATGTCGCGGCCTATTGCTACCGGGAAATCCCGAAATGGAACCCGATGAACGTGTGTTCCTACCATCTGCAGGAAGCCGGCGCCACGCCCGAACAGGAACTGGCCTTCGCCCTGGCCACGGCCACGGCCGTCCTGGACGATCTGAAAGGCAAGGTTCCGGACGAGGATTTCCCGCAACTCGTGGGCCGGATATCGTTTTTCGTGAATGCCGGCATCCGCTTCGTCACCGAAATGTGCAAGATGCGCGCTTTCGTGGATCTCTGGGACGAGATCTGCCAGGACCGTTACGGCGTCGAGGATCCGAAATTCCGCCGTTTCCGCTATGGCGTGCAGGTCAATTCGCTGGGGCTTACGGAACAGCAGCCGGAAAACAACGTCTACCGCATCCTGATCGAGATGCTGGCGGTAACGCTGTCCAGGAAGGCCCGGGCCCGCGCGGTGCAATTGCCGGCCTGGAACGAGGCGCTGGGCCTGCCACGGCCCTGGGACCAGCAATGGTCGCTCCGGATGCAGCAGATCCTCGCCTATGAAACCGACCTTCTGGAATATGACGACCTGTTCGACGGCAACCCGGTGGTGGATGCCAAGGTCGAGGAACTGAAAGACGGCGCGCGCCACGAGCTGGCCAATATCGACGCGATGGGCGGCGCGGTTTCCGCCATCGAATACATGAAATCGCGCCTCGTGGAGTCGAATGCCGACCGTCTCGGCCGGATCGAACGCAACGAGACGATCGTGGTCGGCGTCAACCGCTGGACCGAGGGCGAGCCCAGCCCGCTGATGGAAGCCGATGGCGGCATCCTCGTGGTCGAGCCGGCCGTCGAGCAGGATCAGATCGCCCGCCTCGACGAGTGGCGCGCGGCCCGCGACGACGCCGCCGTGACCGCCGCACTGGCCGAGCTCCGCGCCGCCGCCGCCGAAGGGCGCAACATCATGCCGCCCTCGATCGCCGCTGCGAAGGCCGGCGTCACCACCGGCGAATGGGCCGAGCAGATGCGCGCCGTCTTCGGCCTCTACCGCGGGCCCACCGGCGTGTCGCGCAGCCCCTCCAACAAGACCGAAGGGCTGGACGAGATCCGCGCCGCGGTGGATGCCGTGAGCGACCGTCTGGGCCGCCGGCTGAAGTTCATGGTCGGCAAGCCGGGCCTCGACGGCCATTCCAACGGCGCCGAACAGATCGCCTTCCGGGCCCGCGATTGCGGCATGGACATCGACTACGAGGGCATCCGCCTGACCCCCGAGGAAATCGTGGCCCGCGCGCGCGAGGAAGGCGCCCATGTGCTGGGCCTGTCGATCCTGTCGGGCAGTCACTTGCCGCTGGTCGAGGACGTGATGGCGCGGATGCGCGATGCGGGGCTCGAGTCGGTGCCGGTGATCGTCGGCGGCATCATTCCCGAAGAGGACGCCCGGAAACTCCGGGCCATGGGGGTGGCACGGGTCTACACGCCGAAGGATTTCGAACTCAACACGATCATGCTCGACGTGGTGACGCTTGCCGATCCGAAGGCCGTGGCCGCCGAATAGGGGACACCGCCAGATTGCAATTCCGCCGCGCGCGCTCTCTCTTGGGGAACGCGGGCGGCTTTTTCGTGCCGGATCGGGTTTTTTTTGGCTTTTCCCTTGCGAATTTCGTGAAAACGATCAATTTGACACCAGTTTAATTGGTTGACTGGCGAATTGGACAAGGAAAGGAGCCCTGGGGATGGGGATCGAACTCGAAACGATGTCGAAGGAAGAGCTGAAAAAGCTCAAGCGGGATGTGGAAAAGGCGCTGGCGACGATCGACGAACGCCGCAAGGCAGAGGCGATCCGCGCGGCAGAGGAAGCCGCCCGGCAATACGGCTTTTCCCTGACAGAACTCAAGGATACCGTCGGCAAACGCGGCAAACGCCCGGCGAAATACCGCAATCCCGAAAACCCGTCCGAAACCTGGACGGGCCGCGGACGGCAGCCGAATTGGTACAAGGACGCGATCGAGAGCGGAAAATCTCCCGAGGATCTGCTGATCTGAAGCACGTGTTTCGCAGCGCCCCTCACAGCACCTTGAACCGCGCCCGGGCGGACGCCAGAATGTCCGCACCAGCAGCTGCGGGAGAGGCGAGATGGGCGACATGGCAATCGCGGCGCGGATCGAGGGGCGCGTGCAGGGGGTCTCCTTCCGCGCCTGGACCCGGCAGGAAGCACGCGCCCGCGGGCTGTCCGGCTGGGTACGCAACGCCGGGGACGGCAGCGTGCGGGCCCATCTCCAGGGGCCGCAAGACGCGGTGACCGCCATGCTGGAGGCACTCCGCCACGGCCCGGCCGCCGCCCGCGTCGACCGGATCGAGACCGAACCGGCCCCGCCCGACCCGGACCTGTCGGATTTCACCATCCTGCGCTGACCCGCCCGGAGCCTGCCATGACCATCCATATCGGAGCCCAACCGGGCCAGATCGCCGAAACCGTGCTGCTGCCGGGCGACCCGCTGCGCGCGAAATGGGCCGCGGAGACCTTTCTCGACACAGCCGAATGCGTGAACGATCTGCGCGGGATGCTGGGCTATACCGGCACCTGGCGCGGCCAGCGCGTCACGATCCACGGCTCCGGCATGGGGATGCCTTCGCTGTCGATCTATGCCAACGAGCTGGTCCGCGACTACGGCGCCAGGACACTGATCCGCATCGGCTCCTGCGGCGCGATGCAGGACCATGTGCGCCTGCATGACGTGATCCTTGCGATGACCGCCTCCAGCCTCTCGACCCCTTCGCGCGGCATCTTCCGCGAGCTGAATTTCGCGCCCTGCGCCGATTGGGGACTGCTGCGCGCCGCCGCCGCGGCGGCGGAGGATGCGGGCGTTCCCGCCCATGTGGGCGGGATCTACTCCGCCGACGTGTTCTACGACGAACGCCCCGACCTGAACGAGATCATGACCCGGCACGGCATTCTCGCCGTCGAGATGGAGGCGGCCGAGCTCTACAATATCGCCGCCCGGCACGGCGTTCGGGCGCTGGCGGTGCTCACGGTCTCGGATCACCTCCTGCGACAGGAGGCGCTTTCCAGCGAGGATCGCCAGACCGGGTTCGCCCGCATGGTCGAGATCGCGCTCGAAGCCGCTTTCGCCGGCTGACGCCCGCCTCGCCGCTTCTTCTTGGCTGAAATATCCCGGGGGAGTCGCCCGGAACGGGCGACGGGGGCACCCAAGTTCAACAGCTAAGCGCGTAAGTAATTGATATTATTGGAGCGGCATGCCCGCTTTTGCCACAACATGGCCGTTTCAGGCGGGTGTTTTCAGGC
>JBKHDP010000028.1:0-19199 GCA_046541255.1 Paracoccaceae bacterium
GCGGGCTATGCCCCCGAGATGGCCTATTTCGAATGCCTGCACGAGGTGAAGCTGATCGTCGACCTGATCTACGAGGGCGGCATCGCCAACATGAACTACTCGATCTCGAACACCGCCGAATACGGCGAATATGTCAGCGGCCCGCGCATCCTGCCCTACGAGGAAACCAAGGCGCGGATGAAGGCGGTGCTGGACGACATCCAGCAGGGCCGTTTCGTGCGCGACTGGATGCAGGAATGCGCCGTGGGCCAGCCCAGCTTCAAGGCGATCCGACGCAACAACGACGCTCACCAGATCGAAAAAGTCGGCGAGACGCTGCGCGGCATGATGCCCTGGATCACGGCCGGAAAGATGGTCGACCGCGAGAAGAACTGAGGCGACAGCCCCGGCCCCTGGCCGGGCCGGGGCATGTTTCCGTCACGAAGACTTGTGATGCGGATCGCCATCGCGTGCGAGCGAACTCGGTGGCGTCTCCGGATCGTGTCTCCGGTCCTCGACCCGCTTCTTCGAGCGGAGCGCCCAGACCAGCACGATGGCGAGCGTCAGGATTGCGAGTGCGGGAATGACATAGGCGGAATCCAAGGGAATCCTCCTTTCCTTGATTTGACATTTGGATCTTCAGTCATCGTAACCCGCCCCGGGCCATTCCGTTCCGGGAACGCCGGATCGGGCGGGTAACGATATTGCGAGCGGGTCACTATCTTGCGCAGTCCCAGGACGGATATTCCCCTTCCCGACATCACCGCCCGAAGCTGGGCCATGGTGGGGCTTCTGGGATTCGTCTGGGGCGCCACCTTCATGGGGGTGGACATCGCGCTGGAGGGCTTCTCCGCCTTCTGGGTCGCCACCGGGCGGCTGGTCTTCGGCGCGGCATTATTGTTGCCTGTCTGGGTGTCGCGGGGCGCGCGGATGGGCCCGCCCACGCCGGGCCGGGCACGCTGGCCCCATATCCTTGCCGTAGGGCTCACCGGCTCGATGATGCCGTTCTTCCTGCTGGCCTGGGGTCAGCAATACGTCACCAGCGGCTTTGCCGGGGTGACGATGGCGGCGGTGCCGCTGATGGTGATCCCGTTGGCGCATCTGCTGTTTCCCGGCGAGCGGATGAGCTGGCACCGGGTGCTGGGATTCGGGATCGGCTTTGCCGGGGTCTGGGTGCTGATCGGCCAGGGCGCGATGGCCTCTACCGGCGTTGCGGGCGAGGCCGCGGGGCGGCTGGCCTGCCTCGGCGCGGCGGCCTGCTATGCCGCGAGTTCGATCCTGGTGCGGCGATGCCCGCCCATCGACCCGCTGGCGCTGGCGACGCTGCTGATCTGCACCGGCGCCGGCATCGCGCTTCCGCTGACGCTCGCGCTGGAGGGCTGGCCGCCGCCGCCCCCGCCTCATGCGCTGGCGGCGCTGGTCGTCATCGGCATGATCTCCACCGCCTCGGCAAACCTGCTGCGGGTTCTGGTGATCCGCTCGGCCGGGCCGGTCTTCATGAACCTAACCAATTACCAGGTGCCGTTATGGTCGGTCCTGCTGGGCTGGCTGGTTCTGGACGAGCCGCTGCCGCCGGCGCTGCTGACGGCAATGGTGCTGATCCTGGGCGGCATGGCCTTCAGCCAGAAAGATGCGCTGCGCCGCCTGTTCGGCGCGGCCTCGCGCTAGACGGCAGCCTCGATCGCCGCGACCACCTCGGCCACGGCGGACTCCAGCAGCGCCGCGTCCTCGGATTCGGCCATCACCCGGATCATCGGCTCGGTGCCCGATTTGCGGATCAGCAGCCGTCCGCAGCCGTCGAGCCGGGCCTCCGCATCGCGGATCGCCCTTTGCACGGATGCATCCGCAAGCGGCGCCTGGCCCTGCCCGAAGCGGACATTGCGCAAGAGCTGCGGCACCGGCTCGAACTGGTGCAGCAGCGCGCTGGCGGGCTGGCCCGACCGCACCATCTCGGCCAGGAACTGCAGCGCGGCCATCAGCCCGTCGCCGGTGGTGGCGTGATCGGTCATCACGATATGGCCCGATTGCTCGCCGCCCAGGTTCCAGCCGCCTCGGCGCATCGCCTCCACGACATGGCGATCGCCCACACTGGTACGTTCCAGCCCGATGCCCCGCGCCGCAAGCAGCCGCTCCAGACCCAGGTTGGACATCACCGTGGCCACCAGGCGGTTGCCGCGCAGCCGGCCCTCGGCAGCCCAGCGCAACGCCATCAGGGCCATGATCTGGTCACCATCGCCCAGGCGCCCGGTCTCGTCGAGGATCACCACCCGATCGCCATCGCCATCAAGGCAGATGCCGAGATCCGCGCCCTGGGCGCGTACCGTCTGCGCCGCCGCCTCGGGCTGGGTCGAGCCGCAGCCATGGTTGATGTTGAACCCGTCGGGCGCCACCCCTACCGGCACGATCTCGGCTCCCAGCTCCCACAGCACCTCGGGCGCCGCGCGATAGGCCGCCCCGTTGGCGCAATCGATCACCACCTTGATCCCGTCGAGCCGCATTCCCGAGGGAAAGCTGGATTTCACCCGCTCGACATAGCGCAGCCGGCCATCGTCGATGCGCTGGGCGCGGCCGATATGGCGCGCGCGGGCCGGGGCGACCCCCTCCACCACCAGCGCCTCGATACGGGCCTCGGCCTCGTCCGACAGCTTGAACCCGTCCGGCCCGAAGAACTTGATCCCGTTGTCATGCGCCGGGTTGTGGCTGGCGGAAATCATGATGCCCAGATCGGCCCGCATCGAGGGGGTCAGCAAGCCCACCGCCGGCGTCGGCACCGGGCCCAGCAGCAGGACGTTCATGCCCACCGAGGTCAGCCCCGCCGTCAGCGCATTCTCGAACATGTAGCCGGACAGCCGGGTATCCTTGCCGATCACCACCCGGTGCACCTCGCTTTCGGCACCGGCCCGCCGGAAATAGCGCCCCGCGGCAGCCCCGATCCGCAGCGCGGTCTCTGCCGTCATGGGATGCACATTGGCCGTGCCGCGCACCCCGTCCGTGCCGAAAAGCCTAGCTGCCATCAGGGCCTCCATGAACCGCCTGCCACATCGCCAGGGCCTGGCCGGTCTGGGCCACGTCATGCACCCGCAGGATCTGCGCGCCCTGCGCCGCGCCCGCCAGTGCCACCGCGACCGAACCCGCCACCCGCTCGGCCGCAACCGGCGTATCGGTGATCCGGCCGATGAAGGATTTGCGCGAGGCGCCCAGCAGGATCGGCACGCCCAGCCCGTGAAACAGCGACAGCCCCGCGATCAGCGCGAGATTGTGCGCCACCGTCTTGCCAAAGCCGATGCCCGGATCGACGATCAGCCGGTCGCGGGCGATGCCCGCCGTTTCGGCCGCGGCCATCCGCATCGCCAGGAAATCGTAGACATCCAGCAGCACGTCGTCATAGTGCGGGTCGTCCTGCATGGTGCGCGGATCTCCCTGCGCATGCATCAGGCAGACCGGCAGCTGGGCCGCCGCGCAATAGCCCGCCAGACCCTCGTCATAGCCCAAGGCCGAAACATCGTTGACAAGGCTGGCCCCGGCTCCCACCGCCGCCTCGGCCACCACGCGCTTGCGCGTGTCGATCGAGATCGGCAGCGTGGCGCGGGCGCGGATCGCCGCGATCACCGGCGCGGTGCGGGCGATCTCCTCGGCCTCGGGCACGGGCAGCGCACCCGGCCGGGTCGATTCGCCGCCGATATCCAGCAGGTCGGCGCCGGCGTCGCGCATCGCCAGCGCATGCGCCAGCGCCGTGTCCGGAGCGGCATGGCGCCCGCCATCGGAAAAGCTGTCGGGCGTGACGTTCAGGATTCCCATCAGCCGCGGCCGATCCATCGACAGGCCCGCCATGGCGGCACGCGGGCGCGTCAGCGCCGCGCGCCACGCTTCGGGGATCTCGGCAGCGGGCATCAGCCGGGGCGGCACACCGCGTTCCAGGCGTTCGGCCCGGTCGAACCAGAGCGGCCCGCCGGCAAGCGGCAGGGCCTCGGGACCACTCGGCCGGCCGGCTTGGGGGAGGGGACGGAAATAGACACTCATGGATGCTGCTTGCGGCAAGCGGCGCAGCTTGGCAAGCCCTCAGAGCACCGTCTCGTCCAGCCCGAGCGCGCGCACCGGCAATCCCGCCGCCTCGGGCGCGTCCGCGCCGATCACCACCAGCTCGGCCGCCGATAGCCCGATGCCCAGCCAGGCCGCCAGCGCCACGGAATCGCCCGGCTGCGCCTCGGGGCCCTCCATCGAGTCCAGCACGATCTTGGACGGCGCCCAGACGCTGATCTGGCCATGCTTCATCGCCCAGTCCAGCTCGGTCCGGCTGTTGACGACGACGCAGCGGGAATCCCGCCCCGCCAGCACCCAGGCGTTCTGCTCGATGGCCAGAAGGTCGATCCGGCGCTGCGCCAGCGGCGCGCGCGATCGTGGCGCCGCGGTCTCGGGCGTGCCGACGCAGAGGATCGCAGGGCGGCCCCCACGCTCCAGCTGGTCGAGCCAGTCCGACAGGTGCGGCGCCGCGATGGCCGCGTTGGACAGGTAGACGAGCACCGGGTGCGGCCTGTCCTCGTCACGCGCGGCATGCAGGCCGCGCGGCAGGTCACGGCGCGACCGCACGATCTCGACGCCCAACGCCCCGGGGCCGCGATCCAGTTTCTCGATGCGCACGAAGGCGCGGATCGCCTGCGGTTCCATCAGGATGCGCTCGGCAATGCGTTCGGCCAGTGTTTCCAGCAGGTTGACCCGCTCGGCGGCCAGTTCGTGGGCGATCGCCTCGGTGACGCGGTCATAGCTGAGGATGCGATCCACGTCGTCGGCCACCGGCTCGGCCAGCGGCCGCACCTCGACCACCACGTTGAAACAGACCCGTTGCGTCGTGCCGCGCTCGGCCTGGAAGGCGCCGATCTCCACCTCGACCACATGATCGCGCAGCGAGATGCGGTCACGCGGGCGGTCGTCGGCGGTGGCCAGCGAGCGTTCGGACGGGTGGGCGAAGGCGAGGTGGATTTCGTGGGACATGGGCGCTCCGGGGTCGACTCGGGCGGACCCTAGCCTTGCGCTTGCCCGGCGAACAGCGCGCCGGGCGGCATTTCGGCGGTTGTTTGCGGCACCGCCGACGGCCTCATTTCGCGCTGAGCCGCGTCGGCCGCTTGTAGAAATGGTGGAAGCCGATGGTCGCGGTGCGCGGATAGATGCGCGCCCAGCGCGGGCTCACCTGCTTGGTGTGGTAGTGCGTCGCCCCCTGGGTCAGCATCCGCGGCGCGCCGGCCAGCATGGCCCGGGCCACCTTGCCCACCCGTTTCCAGGCCGACGGTTCGGCAATGACTTCCTCGTAACCGTCGCAAGTATAGGTGAACTGGCAGGCGTAGCGCTGGCCGGTGCCCTGGTTGATCACCCCGCAGACCGTATCGGGGAAATCGGCGTGATCGACCCGGTTCAGGATGACCTCGGCCACGGCGAACTGGCCCCGCACGCTTTCGCCTCGCGCTTCGAAATACAGCGCCTCGGAAAGGCAGCGCCATTCCGCCCCGCCCTCGATGGCCGGCTGGCGGGCCAGCCATTCATCGCTGTAGCTGACCGTCACCGCATTCGTGGCCGGCGTGACCAGATGTTCCAGCCGGTCGCGTGACACGCGCCCCATCTGTTTCTGTTCCTGGCGCAGGATATGGCCTGCGGTATCCAGGGAGAGTTCCGCCAGGGCGGGCGAGGCACATAGCAGGACCGCCCCGGTCAGGGCCGCAAGTAGTCTTTGCATGGTCAATCCGTCGAGCAGCGACGGCCCCCAGGCCGACAAATCCCGGGAGGGGTACTCCGAATCGCACCCGAAGGTCCAGACGGTGCTGCCTTGCGCCGCATGCAAGCCCAAAAACGCGCCGAATTCCACAAAACCTGCCAGGGTTTCGCGCGGAACTACCCGATCTTGTCCCGCAAGGCGAGTTGTGCCGCCGCGAGCCTTGCAACCGGAACGCGAAACGGCGAGCAGGAGACGTAGTCGAATCCCGCCTTGCGGCAAAAGGCGATCGAATCGGGGTCGCCGCCATGCTCGCCGCAGATCGACAGCGTCACGTCCGGGCGTGCCGCACGGCCGCGCTCGGCTCCCAGCTGCAGCAATTCGCCCACCCCGTCCGTATCCAGGACGTGGAACGGATCTTCGGCGAACACGCCCTGGCTGACATAGGCCGACATGAAGCGCCCCGCGTCGTCGCGCGAAAGCCCGTAGGTCATCTGCGTCAGGTCGTTGGTCCCGAAGCTGAGGAAGGCGGCGTGCTGGGCGATCTCGTCGGCGCGCAGGGCGGCGCGCGGGGTTTCCACCATCACGCCCAGCCGGTAGTCGAATTTCGCGCCCTTCTCGGTGCGCACCGCCGCGGCGATGGCGTCGATCCGGGTCTTGACCAGTTCGACCTCGCGCTTGGCGCTGACCAGCGGAATCATGATCTCGGGCACCACCGGATCGCCCTCGCGGCTGGCCTCGATCGTGGCCTCGAAGATCGCCTTGGCCTGCATCTCGTAGATCTCGGGCACCGCGATGCCCAGCCGGACGCCGCGCATCCCCAACATCGGGTTGTATTCGCCCATCGACTCCACCCGGCGCGTCACCTCCGACAGCGGACGGTCGAGCGCATCCGCCAGTTCGCGCATCCCGGCCCGGTCGGAGGGCAGGAATTCGTGCAGCGGCGGGTCGAACAGGCGGATGCAGACCGGCTGGCCCTGCATGATGCGGAACAGCTCGATGAAATCGCCGCGCTGCATCGGCAGCAACAGGTCCAGCGCCGCGCGCCGATCCTCGGGGGTGTCGGCAAAGATCATCTCGCGCATCGGCGTCAGCCGGTCGGCCTCGAAGAACATGTGCTCGGTGCGGCACAGCCCGATTCCCTGGGCCTTGAAATTGCGCGCGGTCTGCGCGTCGGCGGGCGTGTCGGCATTGGCACGGACCCCGATGTCGCGCTCTTCGTCGGCCCAGCCCAGGAAAACCTGGAACGTGTCGTCCAGCGCCGCTTCCACCATCGCCGGCGCGCCCACCAGAACGTCGCCCGACGTGCCGTCGATGGTGACGATATCGCCCTCGCGCAGCACCCGGCCGTCCCGCGCCACCAACGTCTTCTTGCGCAGGTGAAAGCGCAGCTCGGACGCCCCCACGACGCAGGGCAGGCCGAGGCCCCGGCCGATCACCGCGGCGTGGCTTGTCATGCCGCCCCGCTCGGTCAGCACCGCCACGGCGGCATGCATGCCGCGGATGTCGCTGGGCGCGGTCTCGCGGCGCACCAGCACGCAGGCCTCGCCGCGCGCAGCGCCGGCCTGCGCTGCCTCGGCCGAGAACACGACCCGCCCCGAGGCCGCCCCCGGGCTGGCCGCCACCCCGCGGGCCAGCCGGTTGCGCCTGGCGCCGGGCGCCACCTGGCGATGCAGCAGCTCGCTCAGCGCGCGCGGCTCCACCCGCATCAGCGCCTCCTGCCGGGTGATGATGCCATCCTCGGCCAGCGCCACGGCGATGCGCAGCGCGGCACGGGCGCTGCGCGCCACGCGCACCCCGTCCAGGATGTGCAGCGCGCCGTTCTCGATGGTGAACTCGATCTGCATCTCCTCGCGCAGCTTCTCGCGCATCAGCCGGGCATCCTCCTTCAGCGCGGCGAAGGCATCGGGCGCCAGCTCTTCCAGCGAGGGACCACGCGGGTCGCGTTCGAGATAGAGCGCCGCGGCCCCGCCCTTGAGCGCGTCACGGCCCTGGCTCTGGCTGAGATAGCGGCCAGTGATCTGCGGCAGGCCGGTGACGCTGTCCACCAGTTGCAGCACGCCCGAGCCGCATTCGCCCTGCCCCAGCCCCAGCGCCATCTCCTGCACCACGAGCCCCAGCCCGGCATCCGTCGGCGCCCCCTTGGCCTGGCGCAGAAGCCGCGCGGTGGTGCCCTCCCAGGCCCGCGCCATGGAGCGCAACACCGCGGCCAGCTGAACGCCCGGATCCTGCGGGAATTCCTCTTCGGTCTCGTCCTCGTAGGCGCGCAAAGCCTCGCCCAGCCCCTTGGCGTCGGCGGTCGCGATGTCGTCGAACATGTCCGGGTCGAGCCGGGCCACATGCACCGCGTAGGCTTGCACGAAGCGCAGGTAGAGCTCGGCCGCGGCTTCCCTGCCCAGCGTCTCGGACAGCGCCACGTAGCGCGCATCGTTCATGCCGATATTCAGCACCGCGCCCGGTCCGCCCCAATCCGGGTCCTCGGAAGAGGGTCGCACGCAGAGCAGCGCATCGGGCGAGAAATGGGCCAGGATGCCGCCCATGTCGGGCATGCGCCCCAGCGCGATGCCATGCACCGCCTTGAACGACAGCGCCACCGTCCGCGGCACCGGCAGGTCGAGCCGCACCAGCCGCTGCAGACACTTGGCGCGCCCGCCATGGGTTGGCGTCGAGATCGGCGCATCCGGGGTCACGAGGGTGATGTCGGGATGGGATTGCTGCACTGCGGCACCTCTTGGATTGCAGCGCAGAATACGCCCGCAGGCCACACAGGCAAGGAGAGAATCCGGCCCGCGTCAGTTCCGCGGTGCCGCCGGCTCAGCCCTCCACCCGGCGCAGGTCGGCCACCTGCAGGCAGATGTCACGGATCCGCGCCAGCAGGTTCAGCCGATTGCGCCGCACGACGGGATTGGAGGTGTTGACCTGCACCGCCTCGAAAAAGGCATCCACCGCCGGGCGCAGCGCCGCCATGGCCGACATGGCGGCCGCGAAATCCTCTGCCTGCATGGCAGGGGAAATCGCTGCCTCGGCGACATCCAGCGCGGCGAACAGCGCCTTTTCCTCGGCCTCCTCGGCGAATTTCGGATCGGGGCCGAACGAGTATTCCACCCCATCGGCCTCTTCCGCCTGGGTCAGGATGTTGTTGGCGCGCTTGAAGCCCTGCAGCAGGTTCTCGCCATCCTCGGTGGCCAGGAAGTCCGACAGCGCCCGCGCCCGCGCGACCACCAGCGCCAGATCGTCGGCGCCGGGCATCGACAACGTAGCGTCGATCACGTCATGGCGCTGCCCCTCGGCGCGCAGATGCACCTTGAGCCGGTCATGGAAGAAGGCCAGCAGATCGGTCGAAAGATCCGGGACCAGGTCGCCCACGGTCCGCAAAAGCGATCCTTCCGAAAGGTCCGGCGCGTCCTCCCGCCCTTCGAGCGCCCCGACCACCGTGCGGAAGGCCGCGCCGAAGACGCCGTGATCGGCGATCTCGTCCAGCATGGTCTCCATCGCCTCGATCTCGGCACGCTCCGCCTCGCCGCGATTCAGCGCGATCTTGTGGCGCAGCAGTTGCGCGTCGATGAACCGATCGAGCCCGAGCCGCAGCCCGTTCGCCAGCACGATACGGATCACCCCCAGGGCCGCACGCCGCAGCGCGAACGGATCCTTCGAGCCGGTCGGCCGCTCGTCGATCGCCCAGAAGCCGGTGAGCATGTCGAGCTTGTCGGCCAACGCCACGGCCACCGAGATCGGGGCCTCGGGCACCGCGTCGGACGGCCCGAGCGGCGCGTAATGCGCCTCTGCGGCCGCGGCCACCTCGGCCGGAAACCCCGCCGCCTCGGCATAGATCCGGCCCATATGGCCCTGAAGCTCGGGGAACTCGTAGACCATTTCCGACGCGAGATCGGCCTTGGCGATGCGCGCCGCCTGCGCGGCCATGTCCGGGTCGGCCCCCACCGCCGGCGCCAACATCCGCGCCAGTCGGGCGATACGCTCCACCCGGGCGGCCTGGCTGCCCAGCCGGTTGTGGAAGGTGACGCTGGCCAGCGTGTCGAGCCAGGGCCGCATTCCCGCCCCCCGGGCCACGCGGAGATCGTTGTCCCAGAAGAACTTGGCATCAGACAGCCGCGCCGCGAGCACCTTGCGGTTGCCCGCGAGAATGGTCGCGCCATGATCCGGCGTCTCGATATTGGCCACGGTGATGAACCGCTCGATCCGTCCCGTGGCCGGGTTGCGCACCGAGAAGAATTTCTGATGCTCCTTCATCGAGGTCTTCAGCACCTCGGCGGGCAGGTCGAGAAACGCCTCGCCGATCTCGCCCATCAGCACCACGGGCCATTCCACCAGCCCGGCCACCTCGGCCAGCAATCCCTTGTCCTCGACCACCTCCAGACCTGCCGCGAAGGCCGCGTTGGTGGCCTCGTGCCAGATGTGATCCGCGCGCTCGGCCGGGTCCAACATCACCTTGGCGCGCTTGAGCTTCGCGGCGTAATCTTCGAAGGACGTTACAGAAAACATCTCCGGCGCCATGAAACGATGGCCGCGGGTCACGTCCCCTTCCGGGATGCCTTCCAGCGCCAGCGGCACCACCTGCGCGCCCGACTCGTCGCTCAGGATGCAGAGCACCGAATGCAGCGGGCGCACCCAGCGCAGCGTCGCGCTTCCCCAGCGCATCGACTTGGGCCAGGGAAAGCCGCGGATCACCGCCTCCAGAACGTCCGAGACGATTTCGGCCGCCGGCCGGCCCGGCGTGACGATCTCCGCCACGTAGACCTCGCCCTTCCTGTCCTGCTGGGTGGTCAGATCGGACAGTCGCAGCCCGGTCGAGCGCAGGAACCCGTCGATCGCCTTTTCCGGCGCGTCGGTGCGCGGACCGCGGCGGGTTTCGCGCCGGGTCGGCGCATGGGCCGACACCCCCTCCAGCGCCAGCGTCAGCCGGCGCGGCGTGTGGAACGCGGCCGCACCGGCATAGGTCAGCCCCGCCTCGACCAGACCATCGGTCACGCGGGATCTGAGATCCTCGGCCGCGCGGGCCTGCATCCGGGCGGGGATTTCCTCGGAAAACAGCTCGATCAGCAAATCGGGCATCAGTCTTGGCCTTCCGCTTGCGGGGGCGGCGGGCAATCGGCGGGCGCGGGCTTGCCGTCGAACACCTCTTCGCCGCAATGGTTGATCTCGTGCCAGGCGACCGCGCGTCCATCCTCGAAGACGGCCACCACGCGATCGACACCGTAAGTGATGTTTTCCTCGCCCATGAAGGCGGTTGCGCTTCCGTCTTCAAGCGCCTCTCCGACCTCTTCGGCGTCGAAGCAGTCGAACCAGCCGGGGGCCACCAGCGGCACCGACTCCGGTCGGGTGACAAAGCGTTCGGCCAGCTCCGCGGGTGCGGCCTCGAGCGTGAAGCAGGCGCGATAGCGGATCGGAGAACTGTCGGCGTCGATGGCCCGGAAATCGGAATGCGCCACCGGCTCGGGTTGCCCGCTGTCCCGCGCGGTCAGCATCACGTCGCCCGGACCCGACGCCGGCACATCGTCGTAGAACGCATGGATCTGCAGATACCAGATGCCCACCCCGCCGATCAGCGCCACCAGCGCCATGACGATCCCGATGATCTTGCCAGACATGGCCTATTTCCAGTCCAGGTTGACAAGGGGATGCGACAGCCGCGCGGCGCGCCTGCGCAATGCCTCGGTCCGGGCGGCAAGTTCGGGAATCCGGCTTTCATGGGTCTCGACGAAGATCGCCCCGATGCGCGACAGCACGGGCGCGTCCAGCAGCTGTTCGAGCAACGCGACCTCGGCGCCCTCGATATCCATCTTGATGACGGCCACGTCGCTGTCCAGTTCCTCCAGCCAGCGGACGAAATCGACGACCGGCACCTCGATCGCCGCCGACCTGTCCACGTTCCGCTTTTCCGCCACGATCGAGGAAGATTGCGACGCCCGGCCAGGATCGCTTTCAAAATCCTTGCTACGATAAAGACTTATCGTGCCATCTTCAGCCCCTGCCGCAGCTTCGATCACCTCGACATTGGGCAGGTCGGCCACCGCCTTGCGCAGCTCTTCGGCCGTCCATGGATCGGGTTCGAAGGCATAGACCTTGCCCGCGTGCGCCGCCATCCGCTGCGAGAACACCCCGAGATTGGCGCCCAGATCCACGCAGATCCTGCCCGCCGCGCCCTCGATCGCGGCAGCAAAGGCCGCTTCGGTCGCGCCATAGTCCGCCAGACGCAGCTTGCGCTTGTAATGCCAGCCGCGCTGTCCCGGAAGGTGCTGCAGGATCCGGTACTTGAACCGCCGCAGCGGCGAGATCCTACGCCGCATCGGAGCCGCTCCAGCCGCCGGCCTCGGTCTGCACGAAGGCATCGGCGCATTTCTTCGCCAGCGCGCGGACCCGGCCGATATAGGCCTGCCGCTCGGTGGGCGAGATCACGCCGCGCGCATCCAGCAGGTTGAAGATGTGGCTGGCCTTGATGCACTGGTCATAGGCGGGATGCGCCATGACGATGCGCCTGCCGGTCTTGGGATCGTCGTAGGGATGCGCCAGGATCGCCTCGCACTCGGCCTCGGCATCCTCGAAATGGCGCAGCAGCATCTCGGTTTCGGCGACATCGAAATTGAACCGGCTGTATTCCTGCTCGGTCTGGCGGAACACGTCGCCATAGCTCAGCGGGATCGGTGCGTCCGGGTCGTTATAGGGCATCTCCATCACGTGATCGATTCCCAGCACATACATCGCCAGACGTTCCAGCCCGTAGGTCAGCTCGCCCGAGACCGGGTGGCAATCATGCCCGCCGACCTGCTGGAAATAGGTGAACTGGCTGACTTCCATCCCGTCGCACCAGACCTCCCAGCCCAGCCCCCAGGCGCCCAGCGTGGGGCTTTCCCAATCATCCTCGACGAAGCGGATGTCATGCAGCCCCATGTCGATGCCGATCGCCTCCAGCGAGCCGAGATAGAGCTCCTGCAGGTCCGGGGGCGAGGGTTTGATGAGAACCTGGAACTGGTAGTAGTGCTGCAGGCGGTTGGGGTTCTCGCCATAACGGCCATCGGTGGGCCGGCGCGAGGGCTGCACATAGGCCGCGGCCCAGGGCCGGCTGCCCAGGCTGCGCAGCGTGGTGGCCGGATGGAACGTGCCGGCCCCCACCTCCATGTCATAGGGCTGCATCACCGCGCAGCCCTGCCTGGCCCAGTAATCCTGGAGCCGCAGGATGACCTCCTGGAAGCTTTTCGGCTTGGCATTGCTCATCGCCCGGACCCCGCGCTGTCGGATGCTGGCCTTTCCTATGCCGCAGGCGTCGAAGGGTCAATCGACCCGGGACGCGATAATTTGAACGTGCAGATGGCGAGGGATCAGGTAAACATGCCCCGACACGCGACGCGCATGACAGCACGGACCGACAGGACCCGGAATGATCCCTCTTTTCAGACTCTTTCTTCTTGCATCGCTTTTCATCGCCCCGCCCGCGCTGGCCCAGCAGCAGGCCTGGGTCCAGGTCGAGGCGCAGCCCAGCCTGGCGCAGGCCGAAAGCCGGGCCCGGGCCTACGCCACCCGCCTGCCGGATGTGAACGGCTTCTCGCTCGGGTCGGGATGGTATGCCATCGTGCTGGGCCCCTATGACCAGACCGGGGCCGAGGCCCTGCTGCGCCGCTACCGTGCCGAGGGCCGCATCCCGGGCGACAGCTACGTGACCTTCTCGGCCCGGCTGGGGCAGCGATTCTGGCCGATCGGCGCGGGCAACCCCATGCCGGACGCAGAAACGCAGGCCGAAACCCGGTCCGAACCCGTGTCCGGCGACAACGCGCTGCCGGAAACGGCAGCGGACGAAAGCCCGCGCGAGGCCCGCGCCTCGGAGGCGGCGCTGGATCGCGAGCAGCGCGCCCGCCTTCAGGAGGCGTTGCAATGGGCCGGCTTCTATCGCGGCACGATCGACGCGGCTTTCGGGCGCGGCACGCGCGCCGCCATGGCGGATTGGCAGGTCGCCCAGGGCTTCGAGCCCACCGGCATCCTGACCACCCGCCAGCGGGCCGAATTGCTGCGCGCCTACAATGCCGTTCTGGAGGACCTGGAGCTGGAGCGCGTCACCGATGCCGAGGCCGGGATCGAACTCGCCCTGCCGCTTGGCGCGGTGCGGTTCGACCGCCACGAATACCCGTTCGCACATTACGAGGCCACCGGCGAGGTGCCAGGCGCGCAGGTGCTGCTGATCAGCCAGGCCGGCGACCGGGAAACGCTCCACGGGCTCTACGACATCATGCAGACGCTGGAGATCGTGCCGCTCGAAGGCCCGCGCGGGCGCGAGGAGGACAGCTTCACGCTGGTAGGGCAGGATGCAGAGCTGGTCTCGCATACCGAGGTACGGCTGGACCAGGGCGAGATCAAGGGCTTCACCCTGGTCTGGCCCGCCGGCGACGAAGAGCGCCGCACCCGCCTGCTCGACGAGATCCGCGCCAGTTTCACCCCCCTGCCCGGCACGCTGGATCCTGCGGCGGGCGCGGAAGGGGAACAGGCGATCGATCTCGTCTCGGGCCTGCAGGTGCGCCAGCCGAAACTCTCGCGCTCGGGATTCTACATCGACGCGGAGGGCACCGTGGTGACCAGCGCCGAGGCGGTGCAGGGCTGCACCCGGATCACCCTGGACGGGACCCATGACGCGCAGGTCGCCGCCGAGGACAGAGGCCTCGGGGTGGCGGTATTGCGTCCGGCCGTGGCGCTGGCCCCCAGCGCGGTGGCGGAACTGGCCGGACCCTCGCCCCGGCTGCAATCGGAGGTGGCGGTATCCGGCTTCTCCTTCGGCGGCATCCTGCCCGCCCCCACGCTGACCTACGGTCGGCTGGCCGAACTGCGGGGCCTGAACGGCGAGGAGACGATGGCACGGCTCGCGCTGGCCAGCCTGCCGGGCGACGCGGGAGGGCCGGTCTTCGACGGTGCCGGCGCCGTGCTGGGCATGCTGCTGCCCCGGAGCCAGGAGGCGCGGCAACTGCCCGAGGATGTCAGCTTTGCCGCCGATGCCGCGGCGATCCGGTCCGTGCTGGATCGCGCCGGGGTGCCGGTCTCGACCTCGGAGAGCCGCACGCCGGTCGCGCCCGAAGACCTGACACGGCTGGCCACCGGGATGACCGTGCTGGTAAGCTGCTGGGACTGACCGCTGGCGCGGGCGGTCACGCCTGCCGCGCCGGTCAGGCCCGCCAGAACCCGATGGTCAGGATGGCGAAGACCACCATCAGTTCCAGCCGGCCCAGCAGCATGGCGAAGGCCAGCATCCACTTGGCGGTATCGTTCAGTTCGGCGAAACTGCCCGCCGGTCCGATCTGGTCGCCGAGGCCGGGGCCGATATTGCCGAGTGCCGCGGCCGCGCCGGACAGGGAGGTGGTGAAGTCGAGCCCCGTCATTCCCAGCGCCACCGACAGCAGCCCCAGCGTGACGATGAAGAACACGAAGAAGGCCATCACCGAGTTCAGCACCTCGTCATCCACCGGACGGCCCTGGTAGCGCGGCGTGAACAAGCCGTGAGGCGCATGGATGCGGGCAAGCTGTGCCCGGATCGACGCGAACAGAAGCTGGAAGCGGAACACCTTGATCGAGCATGAGGTGGATCCGGCACAGCCCCCCACAAGCCCGGCAAAGAACAGTACCGCCACCGGGAAAGAGCCCCATTGCATGTAGTCGGCGCTGGCATAGCCGGTGCCGGTCATCAGCGAGACGCTGTTGAACATGGACTTGCGGAATGCCTCTTCGCTGGGCGCGCCGGCCTGCAGCATCTGCCACAGCGCAAGCGCCAGCGCGAAACTCGCAGCCACCGCGAGAAAGGTGCGGACCTGGCTGTCGCGCAGCAGGGGCTGCGCGCTGCCGGCGGCGAACTGGACGAAGCGCACGAAGGGCAGCGCCGCGAGACACATGAACAGGATCGCCACATATTCCGCACCCGGTCCCAGCGTGGCGAAACTGCTGTCGTAATTGGCGAACCCGCCGGTCGCGATGGTGGTCATGGCATGAACCGTGGCGTCGAAGGCGCTCTTGCCGCTGGCGATATAGGCCAGCGCGCAAAGCAGCGTCAGCGCCACGTAGATGGTCGAGATCCGCGCGCTGATCTCGCGCGCCCGGGGCAGGATCTTGCCCATCGTGTCGAAGGCCTCGGCCCGGAAGATCTGCATCCCGCCCACCCGCAATTCGGGCAGGAACACCATCGCCACGACGATGATCCCGATCCCGCCCAGCCATTGCATCAGGCCCCGCCACAGCAGCAGCCCCTTGGGCAGGGTTTCCAACCCGGTCAGCACGGTGGAGCCGGTGGTGGTGAAGCCCGACATCGCCTCGAAGAAGGCATCCACCGGGCGCAACCCGGTCTCGCCCAGAATGAAGGGCAGCGCGCCGAACACGGGCAAGGCCAGCCAGACGCCCGTGGTCAGCAGGAAGGTCTGCTGGATGGTCAGGCCCTCGCGCAGCCCATTGGCGCAGGCCAGCGCGACAAGTCCGCCGCACAGGCTGGTGAGGATCGCGCTCTGCAGGAAAACCGGCCAGTGGCCCCGCCCCTCGACGATATCCACCAGCATGGGCAGCAGCATCGTCGCGCCGAGCAAGGCCACCAGCAGGCCGATCACATATCCCACGGGGCGGAAGTCAAGCATGAGGCGCAGCGTTGGCGGCGCCTTGCACCGCTGTCAAGCGCCACCGCCCGGCAGGGTGGTCAGAGCGCCATCAGGTCGCGGAACACATAGGCCGGGATCTGGTCGCGGGTGATGCCGAGCCGGGCCAGTTCGGCATCGCTCTTCGCCTCGAGTTCCCGGATCTCGCCGGTCCGCGACCGGCTTTCGGCATAGGCGTTCAGACCGCGCAGGATGCCGGACAGCATCGCGTCCATCCAGCTGCGCAGGCCGCCGGTGACAAGCGGCGGGGTGTCGTGCAGGGCTATGACGGGTCTCCTCTCGATCAGGCGCGTGTTCGACCTGAAGATAGGAGCCGCGATGCCGCAGCGCAGCACACAAGACGGAAACCCCGCCTTGCACCTCGCGCAAGCCTGCGCGCAGCGCGCAGGCGCCCGACACCCTGTCTCCCGACACCCTGCCTCGCGGGGTCAGTCCACCGGCTGCGCCTGCCCGGCCGGCGCCACCGCCGCCATGACGCGGTGCAGCGACTGGCGGATCGTCTCGGGCGCGATGCCACGGGTGATGAACACGATCCGCGAAGCGTGATCGTCATCCGGCCAGCGCGGCAAGTGCATCGGCGGATGCACCACATGCTGCACCCCGTGGATCACCACCGGCGCGTCGGACTCGCGCAGCTTCAGAAGGCCCTTCACCCGCAGCACCTTGTCGCCATGCGCATGCAGAAGGGCCGTCAGCCAGACGCCGAACGCCGTCCAGTCGATCGGTTCGGAATAGCGCAGCACGAAGGATTCGGTATGGCTGTCGTGGATATGGTCGTGCCCCTGCGGCGCGTGATCGCGTTCCATCCGGGCGGCCTCGTCCAGCCAGCGCGCCACCTCGGCGGCGCGACGCTCCGCGTCGCCCAGGTCTTCGGCGAACAGGAAATCCGCATCGAACCCCGCGCCGGTGCTGCGCCTCGTGCCGGCCACCGGGTTGAGCCGGCGCAGCCGCGCCTCCAGCGCCGCGATCCTGTCTTCCTCGGCCATGTCGCATTTGGTGATCAGGATACGATCCGCCACCGAGGCCTGTTTGACCGCTTCGGGGTAATGCGTCAGACTGTCCGCACCCGCCACCGCCTCGATGGTGCAGACGATATTGCCGATGCGGAAATGGTTGCGGATCACCGGTTCGGCCGCCAGCGTCGAGACGATCGGCGCCGGATCGGCCAGGCCCGTCGTCTCCACCACCACGCGCGAGAAGCGCGGGATCGCCCCCGCGGCCGCGCGGTCGTGCAGGTCGCGCAGCGTCTCCTTCAGGTCGCTGCGGATCGTGCAGCACAGACACCCCGAGTCGAGCAGCAGCACGCCCTCCTCCACCTCCTCCAGCAGCAGATGATCGAGCCCGACCTCGCCGAACTCGTTCACGATCACGGCGGTGTCGGAAAATTCGGGCCGCTCCAGGATCTCGCGCAGCAGCGTCGTCTTGCCCGAGCCCAGAAAGCCCGTGACCACGTTCACCGGAATCATGGCGCGCCCCCCTGCCCGGCTTCCAGCGCGGCCAGCCAATCCGGGTCGAGCGGGTCGAGCGGCGCGCCGCGCAGCCGGTCAACCGCGCCCCAGACCGCCTGGATGTCGTCCACGATCTCGCGCCGCCCGGTCGCGGAAGCAAGAACGTAGCTGGTGGCCTGGAAATCCGTCACCTTCATGCGCAGCGGCGCAAGCATGGCGTTCACGACGCTCGCCCGATGCGCCCGCTCGGCGCGGATCGTGCGACGGCCCGCGCCGCGAAACGCGTCGGGATGCGCCGAGGTCTCGGTCCAGTGGGTGACGCCCAGAAGGCCGCAAAGGCCGCACATGGCGGTTTCTCCCGAAATTGCGGCGCAGGGCCCGCAACGAGCCCCGCGCCCTGCGCCCGGGGGCGCGGTCTACTTGCGCGGACTGCGCCGGGCGAAATCGTCCGCGATGGCGTCGAAGGTGGTGAAGGTGACGCCCGGATGCGAGGTGATGTACTGGTACAGCCGTTCCAGCATCATCAGCACCTGCGGCTTGCCGGAGACGTCCGGGTGGATCGTGAAGGTGAAGACAGCATAATCCATCTCGCGATAGACCCAGTCGAACTGGTCGCGCCAGATCTCTTCGAGATGGCGCGGGTTCACGAAGCCATGGCTGTTGGGCGCGGCTTTCATGAACATCATCGGCGGCAGATCGTCGAGATACCAGGAGGCCGGGATCTCGATCAGGTCGGTTTCCTGCCCGCGCACCAGCGGCTTCATCCACTCATGCGCCTTCTTGGAGTAGTCTATCTTGGTCCAGCTGTCGCCCACGCGCACGTAATAGGGCGTGAAATCGTTGTGCATCAGCGAGTGATCGTACTTGATGCCCTTCTTCAGCAGCAGCTCGTTGGAGACCGGCGAGAATTCCCACCAGGGCGCCACATAGCCCGTGGGCCGGCGGCCGCAGAGCTGCTCGATCAGCTCGATCGACTTGTCCATGACCGCCTCTTCCTGCTCGGGCGTCATGGCGATCGGGTTCTCGTGGCTGTAGCCATGCATCCCGATCTCGTGGCCGGCCTCGGCCACCGCCTTCATCTGCTCGGGAAAGGTCTCGATCGAGTGGCCCGGGATGAACCACGTGGTCTTGATGCCCCAGCGGCGGAACAGCTCCAGCAGGCGCATCGAGCCCACCTCGCCCGAGAACATGCCGCGGCTGATGTCGCAGGGGCTGTCCTCGCCCCCGTAGGATCCCAGCCAGCCGCCCACCGCGTCGACATCGACGCCGAAGGCGCAATAGATTTCCTTGGCCATGAGAGTCACTCCCTCCTCTTCCTGAATTGTCCCCCGGAGACCTCCGGGGGGGGTCCCTGTGCTAATCCTGGTTTTTAGTGACGATGGATGCTCTTTGAGGTTTCCATCTGAGCTGGACGGTATTTCCTGGTGCGATGTTTGCGGTGTC
>JBKHDP010000029.1:0-19194 GCA_046541255.1 Paracoccaceae bacterium
AGTGGCCGATGGTCTGCCCGCGCTCGGGATCGTGTCGGCGGTGCTCGGGGTCATAAAGACCATGGGCTCGATCGACCAGCCGCCGGAAATCCTTGGCAAGCTCATCGGCGGGGCGCTGGTGGGCACCTTCCTCGGGGTGTTCCTCGCCTATGGTTTCGTCGGGCCTTTCGCGAACAAGGTGAAGGCGGTCGTGGAAGAAGACGCGCATTTCTACCAACTCATCCGCGAGGTGCTCGTGGCGAACCTGCACAATCACGCCACGAATATCTGCATAGAGGTGGGCCGGCAGAACACCCCGGCGCATTGCCGTCCCAGCTTCTCCGAACTCGAGGACTCGCTGAAAGCCACGAAACAGGATGCTGCATGATCCGTCTTTGCGCCATTTTCTTGTTCGCGTCCGCCCTTGCCGGCGCGGGTGCGGCGCAGCCGGTCGGTGTGCGATCGGGTGAACACGAAGGCTTTACCCGCATCGTCCTGGACGTGCCTCGCGGGGTCGCCTGGCGGCTCGAAACGGCGGAGCGTGCCGCCCGCATCACGCTGACATCTGCGGGATCCGGCTTCGATCTCGCGCAAGCCTATGATCGCATCACGCGCACCCGCCTGCGCGCGATCCGGCAGGAAGGGCCGGGAACGCTCCGGCTCGATCTGGCCTGCGATTGTCCGGTCGAAGCGCATCTGCATGACGGGCGGATGCTGGTGATCGACATCTCCGATCCCGAGAGCGCGGGAGACGCCATCGCCCGGCGGCCCGCAGCGGGTTCGAGCGGCGCGGAAGGCCTTCTCGCCCTTCCCCTTCTGCCAGACAGGGTTCTGCCGGGCCTTGATGTCGCGATCTGGGCGCAGCCGGCGGGGCAGGCCGCCCATGCCGCGCCTGGCGACGGTCTGCGCCAGATACCCCCCGCCTCGGATCTGGTTGTTGCCGCGGAACGGCGCCTGGCCCAGCAAATCGGCCGGGCGGCAGCGCAAGGCATGCTCGATCCGCGGCCCGCTGTGCGAAGACCGGCCATGCCGAAGGAAACGCCTGCAGCGCCCGCCGCGGAGCAGCCCGACCGGGCGCCATCCCGGCCTCGGGTACTGCTGCGCGCCGAAACCGAAAGCGACAGAACGACCGCCCGGATGTTCGGTGCGGCGCTGCCGACCACGGAAAGGCGCTGCCCGCCCGAAAGCCTGCTGGACATCGAAAAATGGGCGCCTGACCAGCCCTTTGCGATTGCCATCGTGGAGGCACGGCAGGGCCTTGTTGACGACCGGGATCGCCCGCGCCCGGCCGCGGTGGAACGGATCGTGCAGGGTTACCTGCATTTCGGGCTCGGCGCCGAAGCTCTCCAGGCCATGCCGCTCGCCGATCCGCCGCTGAAGCAAGCCCCGCTCTATGGCTCGATGGGCCGGATCCTCGAGCATGGCCACGATCCGGAGCAAAGCCCTTTCCAGACCCTGTCCGAATGCCACGGGCCGGCTGCACTCTGGGCCTTGCTGGCTCTGGAGACCCTGCCGCGCGATCTCTCCCTGGACGGAGCCTCCCTGCAGCGGGCCTTCGCCCTTCTTCCGGCACATCTGAAATCCCATCTCGGGCCATTGCTCGCCGACAGGCTTCTGGCTGCGGGACATGACCAGCTGGCCGGTGACCTGCTGCGTGGCACGACCCGCATGCCATCGACAGCCGGGTCGACACAGGCACTGTCCTCCGCCCGGCTGGATCTGGCCCAAGGTCGCCCGGAGGCCGCCGAGCCGGTGCTGTCCGATGCTGTCGACGCCGGAAGCGAAACCTCGCCCGAGGCGCTGGTCGCCCTGATAGACATGCTCACCGAGAGCGGGCGCCCGGTCGAGGCGCAGCTTGCCGATCTCGCCGCGGCCTTCGCGCGCGAGTATCGCGGGACGCCGGTCGGATCGGAATTGCGGCGTGCCCATGTTGCGGCGCTGTCCGGGTCCGGACAGCACGAGGCGGCCATGGCGGCGATGCAAGGGCTGCGCGACATGGCTGGCACGGGGCAAGAGGCCGCCGCCGTCGCGCCGCTGGTTCTGGGTGCACTGGCCCGGGAAGCCTCCGACATCGCGTTTCTGAAGCACGCGCTGGGTGCCGCGATGGCATGGTCCGGAAACCTTCCCGAGACCGCCGGCAACGCGATGGCCAGCCGACTGCTTGAACTGGGCTTCGCCGATGCGGCCGCGCGCTATCTGCGGAACCGGGACGAACGCCCATCCGGCCGCGAACGGCGCCTGCTGCGGGCCGAGGCGGCGCTCGCGCGAGGGCGGGCGACAGAAGCGGAACTGGAGCTGGTCGGGCTTGAAGGGAGAGGGGTTCAGCGCCTGCTCGCGCAGGCGAGAACCCTCAAGGGCGATCATCGGTCGGCATTGCGACTCTTCGCGGAACTCGAGGATCAGGGATCTGCCGAGCGTGCGGCCTGGCTGGCGGAAGACTGGCCGACGCTGCGCGCGGGTGGCGAGCCGGCGCTGGCCGGGGCGGCAGCTCTGGCCGACGTCACGGGAGGGCCGCCCGAAACGTCGGGCAGCCCGACGCTTGCGAGGAGCCGCGCGCTGCTCGACGAGAGCGCGGGCGCCCGCGACACCCTGAATGCCTTGCTGTCGCGCATGGTGATCGACCCGGCGGGGCCTGCGACGCCCTGACCACGCGCCTTGAAAGGACAGCGGGCGCGGTTACCGAATCTCAACCCGATCGCGGCTAACCTGCATGGGTCGGACGGAAGCTGCCGGCATGGCAGACCAGAAGGACAGGCCATTTCCGTGATGCAGAACGCCAGGTCGAACACAGCAGGCCATCCGTTCCTCGCAATCGGAACGGGCCGAACGTCTTCCTTCCGCAATGTCCCGGGCCACCGGGGCGGTAGGCTGCCATGCCGCGCCTGACGGTCGCCAACCTGTTCCAACCCACGATCCTGCTGGCGCTCGCGCTGATGGCGGTGATCGTGATGATGATCCTGCCGATGCCGGCCTGGGTTCTGGATGTCGGCCTGGCGACCTCCTTCGCTTTGGCGATCCTGATCTTCACCGTGACGCTTTTCATCGAACGTCCGCTCGACTTCTCGTCCTTTCCGACGATCCTGCTCGCCTCCCTGATGCTGCGTCTGTCGCTCAACGTGTCCTCGACGAAGCTCATCATCGGGCAGGGGCATACCGGCACCGGTGCCGCCGGAGACGTGATCGAGGGCTTCGCGAATTTCGTCATGGGCGGCAGCGTGTTTCTGGGCCTCGTCGTCTTCGGCGTGCTGCTGATCGTGAACTTCGCCGTCATCACCAAGGGCGCCGCACGCATGGCCGAAGTCGGTGCCCGATTCGCGCTGGACGGCATGCCGGGCAAGCAGCTTGCCATCGACAGCGACATGTCCGCGGGGGCGATCGACCATGCAGAGGCAAAGGCGCGGCGCGAGCGGGAGCAACAGGAAACCACCTTCTTCGGATCGCTTGACGGTGCCTCGAAATTCGTCAAGGGCGACGCTGTCGCCGGGCTGTTGATCACGCTGCTGAACCTGGTGATGGGCCTGATCATGGGCATCTTCGTGCATGACATGGCGCCTGGCGATGCCTTCGAGACCTATGCCATCCTCACGGTCGGCGACGGGCTCGTGACCCAGATCCCGGCGGTCATCATCTCGATCGCCTCGGCGTTGCTGCTGGCGCGCGGGGGCACCACAGGTGCCACCGACATCGCGCTGTTCGAGCAGATGGGCCGGCACCCCTCGGCCCTGGCCACGGTTGCGGTGCTGATGGCCCTGTTCGCGCTGGTGCCGGGGCTGCCTTTCCTGCCCTTCATCGCGGGCGGGGCGGTACTGGGCGGGCTTGCCTGGCGTCTCTCGGCACGGCAACGCCGCGCGGCCGGGGCGCCCGCCCCGGAGGATCGCCCCGCCGGGCCCGCCGAGCCGCCCCTCGGCGACGTGCTCGACGTGGATGACATCCACGTGGAATTCGCTCCTGATCTCGTGAACATGGTTCTCGATCCCGGCACCGGGCTCGACACCCGCATCGCCAACATGCGCTCGCATGTGGCCGCATCCTTCGGCCTGATCC
Organism: Paracoccaceae bacterium; assembly: GCA_046541255.1. GTDB lineage: Bacteria > Pseudomonadota > Alphaproteobacteria > Rhodobacterales > Rhodobacteraceae > Rhodosalinus. The sequence goes on from JBKHDP010000029.1 coordinate 4,024, forward strand.
TTCCGGAGATCCGGCTCACCGACAACCCGGCCCTTCCGCCTGGCACATACCTGGTCCGCATCCTCGGGGTGGAGCAGGCCCGCGCAAGGCTGGTGCCCGAGCAGCTGCTGGCCCTGTCCGGCCCCGACGACAGGTCGCTCCCGGAAGGCGAGGACGTGACCGAACCGGTCTATGGTGCGCCGGCGCGCTGGATTCCGCCGGACGCGCGCGAGCAGGCCGCGCTGTCGGGCATCACCATCGTCAGCCCTGTCGAGGTTCTGGCAACCCATCTTCTGGAACTCGTCAAGCGGAATTTCGGCCGTCTTCTCAGCCTCAGGGCGCTGCGCAGGCTCCTGGACGAGATGACCAATCTCTCCGACGCCAGGAGGGCCGAGGCCAATCGCCGCCTGCTGGACGAGCTGGTGCCCGACCGGGTCCCCATCGATGTGCTGCACGCGGTGCTGCGCCTGCTGCTGGAGGAACAGGTCTCGATCCGCAACCTGCCGCTGATCCTCGAGGCCATAGCGGAGGCTCGGCTGCACAATGCAAGGCCGGAGGCGATCTGCGAGCAGGTGCGCCAGCGCCTCGGGTTTCAGATGGTGGCCGCGTTGCGCCGCGAGGACGGCACCCTGCCCCTGATACAGCTGGACCCGGAATGGGAAGACACCTTTGCCACCTACCAGATGGAGGGTGATCGCGGAACGCTCGACGTGGCCCTGCCGCCGGACCTGTTCAAGCGGTTGACGGAGCAGGTGGCGGCCCGGGTCTCGGATGCGGCCGACCGGGGGATCTTCCCCGCCATCGTCACCTCGACCCGGCGGCGGCGGTTTCTGCGCACCGTCCTGGGGGCGAAGGGAATCCAGAACCCGGTCCTGTCCTTCGAGGAGATCGGGCTGGATGCCCGCCCCTCTCTGGTCGGCATGGTCCCGGCATGAGCGCGCTGACCGCGCTGCTGGATCTGGCGGGCGACCTGCTCTGGCACTCAGCGCTGGTGTTCTTGCGGGTGGGGGCGATCGTGGCGCTACTTCCGGCCTTCGGTTCGCAGAGCATTCCGGCCCGCGTCCGCCTTGGCCTTGCGCTGGCCTTCACCCTGGTCGTGGCGCCCGCGGTTCCTGTTTTCGCGCCCGACCGGGTGGCGCCATGGCTCTTCATGCGGTTCCTTGCCACCGAAACTCTGGCCGGCCTCGCGCTTGGTCTCGCGCTGCGTCTGTTCGTCCTGGCGCTCCAGACCACGGGCGCGATTGCGGCGAACATGACCTCGCTGTCGCAGATTCTCGGCGGAGCCCAGACCGAGCCGCTTCCCGCGATGGGGCAGGTTCTGGTGATGGGCGGCCTGGCGCTTGCGACGCTGGGCGGGCTGCACGTGCAGGCGGCCGAGGCGATCGTGTTGTCCTACGAGATCCTGCCGCCCGGCCGTTTCCCGGACTCCTCGGTGATCTCGGAATGGGGTGTCGCGCGCGTGGCGGAGGCGTTCCGCCTGGCCTTCAAGCTGGCCGCGCCCTTCGCAATCCTGTCGATGCTTTACAATCTTGCGCTCGGGGTCATCAACAAGGCGATGCCGCAGCTGATGGTTGCTTTCATCGGTGCTCCTGTGATCACGCTGGGCGGGTTGTTCCTGCTGTTTCTCGCCAGCCCCTTGCTGCTGGCGCTCTGGGCCGAGGCGCTGCGCGTCTTCCTCGCAAACCCGTTTTCGGCCGGGTGAGTCGCAATGCAGCAACCAGAGGAAGATGCCTCCGACAAGCCGCACGCGCCGTCCGCCCGCAAGCTGGACGAGGCGCGGCGCAAGGGCGAGGTGCCACGCTCGACCGATCTGAACGCGGCGGCTGGCTTTGCCGGAATCCTGCTGGCCATGCTGGCCTTCGGGGCCACCACGACGGACGGGATGGGCGGCGCGCTGTCCATCCTGATCGCCCAGGCCGACAGCCTCGCCCCGCTGTTCTTCGAGGGCGCGCCAGAAGCGCCCACCGCCGGGCTCTTGCGGGCGCTTCTCGCGCCGCTGGCGATCTGGTTCGGCCTTCCCGCGCTGGGCGTGCTGCTGTCCGTGCTGGCGCAACGCAGTTTTCTGGTGACGCCGTCGAAACTTGCGCCCAAGCTCTCGCGGATTTCCCCCATTGCCAATGCGAAGAACAAGTTCGGCCGCAACGGGCTTTTCGAATTCGCCAAGAGCTTTGCGAAGCTGGTGATCTTCTCCGTCTGCCTCGCCTGGATGTTGCAGGCGCGTCTGCCCGAGATCGTGGCGAGCCAGCAACTCGACCCGCGTCAATCGCTTGTGTTCATGGCGCGGCTGGCGAGGGACTTCCTGGTTCTGGTGGTTCTCGTGGCCTTTGTCATCGGCGCCCTCGATTACTTCTGGCAGCTTTTCGAGCATCAGCGGCGCCACCGCATGTCGCACAAGGAATTGCGCGACGAGAGCAAGGAAACCGAGGGCGATCCCTGGCTCAAGCAGGAGCGACGCAATCGCGGCCAGGCGATCGCCGCCAACCGCATGCTCGCCGATGTGCCACGGGCGGATGTGGTGATCGTGAACCCCACACATTATGCCGTCGCCCTGACCTGGAGCCGCAAGCGCGGCGAGGCGCCGGTCTGCGTGGCGAAAGGGGTCGACGCGATGGCCCGGCGCATCCGGGAGCTGGCCCAGGAAGCCGGTGTTCCGATCCGGTCGGACCCGCCGGCAGCCCGGGCGCTTCATGCCGGCACCGAGATCGGCGCGCAGATTTCCCCCGCGCATTATCACGCGGTGGCGGCGGCGATCCGCTTTGCCGAGGACATGCGCCGCCGGGCGCGGGCGAGAGGCTGAGATGATCGATCCGGATCTCGACAGGCTGCACCGGCTGGCGGACATGCTCTATCAGCGCGACATGCGGGAACTTGCGCGGGTCCGGGACCGCGAGGCCCGGATACATGCGCGTCGCGCGCAGCTGGAACAGCAGGCCCGTCAGGCGGTCGAAGGCGAGGATCTCGACGCCCTGCGCCGCCTGGGGGGCGACATGCTGTGGCAGGATTGGGCGTTGCGCCGCCGGGCGGAACTGAATGTCGAGCTTGCGCGCGCCCGACTGCTTCGTGAACAGGCAATCGCCGGCCTGCGGCGCAGTTTCGGCAAGCGCCAGGCGCTGGAGAGCCTGAGGCGGCAGGCCGGCCAGCGGGCACTCCAGACCCGCCGTGCCGCCGCCGAGGCGAGACTTGCTGCCACGCTCTCCGGCCCTGGACGCGCGCCGGGATCAGACCTCCTGACGGGCGATCTCGGTGATAAGGACATCGGTGACCGTGTCCGGTAATACCGTCTGCGCGGACTCGCGCAGGGCGAGCCGCAGCGTATCGAGCATCTCGGCCCTGGTGAAGGCCCCGTCGAAACCGCCCATGTTGGCATGATCGAACAGCACTTGCAGAAACAGATCGCGCAGCTTCGGTTCGCGGGCATAAACCGCATCGGTGCCGCCCGGGACAACCTCGATACTCAGAGAGACGACCGCCATCGCCCGAACTTCCTGGTCGGTGAGCAGCGGTACGATGAACTGGTTGCTCAGCTTGACATATTCCAGATCCGCCCGGGGTATTTCCGGCGCGGCGCCGGCCGGATCTCCGGGTTCGCAGGCTTCCGTTTCGGCCCTTTCCGCAGGGAGTGGATCCGTTGCGAAATGGAGTCCGGCGCCGATGCCTGTACCCGCGCCGACCAGGGCGAGGATCACGGGAACGAGAAAACGCATGTCCGTTGCTCCGGTCAGAATGGCAGAATGGCGTCGAGGATCTGCTGACCGTAGCGCGGCTGCTGCATGTCGCTGATCTGGCCGCGGCCGCCATAGGAGATCCGTGCCGACGCGATCTTGTCATAGGTGATCTCGTTGCGGCGCGAGATATCCTCGGGCCGCACATATCCCGTCACCAGCAACTCGCGCATCTCGAGGTTCACACGCACCTCCTGACTGCCCTGGATCGCCAGCACCCCGTTCGGGAGCACCTCGGTGATCGTCGCGGCAATTCGAAGTGTCAGCTGCTCGTTGCGGCTCACGCTGCCATCGCCCGAAGCCTGGCTGGTGCTGTCGAACTCCACCGCGTTGTCCAGCGTCGCGCCTTGCGGCAGCTTCGGGTTGACCCGTTGCGGCAATCCGAAGAGCTGGGGCAGGCCGAGGCTTTCCGATCCGCTGCGGCTGCGCGAGGAAGAATTCGAAATCTGTGCCTCGTCATCGATCTCGACCACGACAGTCAGGATATCGCCCCGGCGTTCGGCGCGGCGATCCCCCAGCAGAGAGCGTCGGCCCGCGGCCCAGAGCGAGGCGCCATCATTCTCGCGCCCGGCGTCCTCGACCGCGGGCAGCCCGGGCGAAAGCATGGCGAAATGTTCGGTCGAATTCATCGTGGGGCTGAACTCGGGGGGTCTGCCGATCGGTGTCGAACTGCAGCCCGCGAGCAGCGGTGCAAGCAGGAAGGCTGCACAGGCCGCGCGCCGGACGGGGCGAAGCGGCGTCATGGCGCCACCAGCACGGTGCCGTCGGCCTGCACCTTGCCGAACAGGTTGCTGCGGGAGGCGAGATTCATCACCCGGATCCGGTCGCCCAGCCCGCCGCGCCCCAGAGCGCGCCCGTCGGCGGTGATCGACAGGACACCCGTGGCATAGACCAGCACGACGATCTGATTGCGCTCGACGATGGCGGGCGGCCCCACATCCCCGCGGCGGACAGGCCGCCCGGCATAAAGCGCGACGCGCGCCTCCTGGCCGATCGCGTCTTCGGGCGAGATGATGGCGTCGGGCAGCTCGCCGTTGCGCAGCGCCACGTCCGCCGGACCGATGATTTCCTGCGGGCGGATGGTGCGTGTGGCGATCAGCATTTCGGCCCAGGCCGGGCCTGCGGCCAGCAGCAGGGCTAGAGATAGTGTTGCGCGCATCATCGCACCTGCGTGGTCGCGCCGAGCATCTGGTCTGCGGCGGAAATGACCTTGGAGTTGAGCTCGTAGCCGCGCTGGGCCTCGATCAGTTCGGTCACCTCGCGCACCGCGTCGACCGAACTGTCTTCGATATAGCCCTGACGCAAGGTTCCGAGCCCGTCCTGACCGGGGGCGGCCACAAGCGCGGGGCCGGAGGCCTCGGTCTCGGTGAAGAGGTTCGACCCGATCGCCTCGAGCCCCTTGGGATTGGTGAAGCCAGCCAGCGAGAACTGACCCAGAAGCTGGCCTTCGGCCGTGTCGGAGAAATATCCGAAGACTTCGCCCGCGGCATTGATGGAGATCGACCGCGCCTCGGGCGGGATGACGATCTCCGGCATCACCGTGTGCCCGTCGGAGGTGACGATCAGACCCTCTGCATTGCGCTTGAGCCCGCCGTCGCGCGTATAGGCGGCCTGGCCCGAGGGCAGGGTGACCTCCAGATATCCCTGACCCTCGATCGCCAGGTCGAGATCCGCGCCGGTGGCGCTGAGCGAGCCCTGCTGCAGATGCACGGAGACGGCAGCGGGCCGCACGCCGAGCCCGAGCTGCACGCCCGTGGGCAGCACCGTGCCGTCGGCGGCGTTGATCGTGCCGGCGCGGGCATATTGCTGGTAATGCAGGTCGGCGAATTCCGCCCGGCGGGCGTTGTAGCCGGTGGTGGACATGTTCGCGAGGTTGTTCGAGATCACCTCGACGCGCATCTGCTGGGCGCTCATGCCGGTGGCTGCGATGGAAAGGGCGCGCATGGCGAACTCCTACTTGGTGAAGGATTGAAGGGCGTTGCGGATCCGCTCGTCCTCTGAATCGAGAAAGCTCTGGCCCATTTCGTAGGCGCGCTGGACTTCGATCATCCGGGCCAGCTGGCCCAGCGGGTCCACATTCGATCCTTCCAGGTAGCCCTGCAGGATGGCGGCGCCTTCCGCCGGTTCCAGCCCGGTCTCTGTCCGGAACATCACGCCATCCTCCCGCCGCAGGCCGATCGGGTCGACCGGCCGATAGAGCCCGATCTGCGTGAGCGGGCGGCCATCGCTGCTGACGGTGCCGTCGGCAGAGATCGACAGGTCGCCCGCATCCGGCGGGATGAAGACCGGCGCACCGCCGGCATCAAGCACCAGATGCCCGTCGGGCGTGACGAGATCGCCCTGGGCATTGGGAGAAAAGGCGCCGGCCCGGGTCAATCGCTCACCCGCCCCGGTTTGAACCAGAAAGAAGCCCTCGCCCTCGATCGCGAGGTCGAAGCGCCCGCCCGTCCGGGTGACCGGGCCCTGCGCCATCGACGTGTTGCGCACGTTCGCGGCGGCCATCGACACGTCTTCGGCCCCGTCCAGTCGGCGCACGTATTCCGAGAAGATGAGGCCCTCCTGACGGTAGCCCGTCGTGGCGGCATTCGCGATGTTGTTCGCCACCACCTGCAATTCGCGCATCAGGCCGGATTGCCGGGCCAGGGTGACATATGCTGCGTTTTCCAAGGTCAGCCTCCGATGATGAGCGGCACGATCCGGTCATGGAAGAAGGAGACGAGCGACTGCGTCATGAACCCCATGGAGACCCAGAACACGGCGACGATCGCGACCAGCTTTGGCACGAAGGTCAGGGTCATCTCCTGGATCGAGGTCAGCGCCTGGAACAATCCCACCGTCAGCCCGGCGGCCAGCGCGGCGGACAGGATCGGGACGGAGACCACGACCGAGAGCCAGAGGCCCTGGCGCATCGTGTCGAAGAAGATCGCCTCGGTCTGCATCAGACGGGCATCCGCAGGATTTCCTGGTAGGCTTCGACAACCTTGTCGCGGACGGTCACAACGGTTTCCACGGCGAGTTCGGACTGGGCCAGCGCCTGAACCAGGGCATGCGGGTCCGCATGGCCCGTCATCGCGGACATGGCCGTCTGCTCGGCTTGCCGGAGAGTGGTGGCAAAATCCCGAGCGGCGCCTTGCAGCGCGCCGGAAAGGCCCTCGCCGCCCTGGGCCGCGGGTTCTGTTGCGGGACGGGCGGCGGCGTATTGGCCGGCGGCCTGGATGGCACGGATATCCATGGGGTTCTCCTCTTGGCTGGTCAGCGGCGCAAAAGCTCCATCAGGCGCGACGACATCTGCCGCGCCTGTTCGAACATCTTGAGATTCGCCTCGTAGCTGCGCTGCGCCTCGCGGGCGTCCGCGATCTCGATCACGAGGTCGACATTGGATCCCTCGTAATGGCCGGTTTCATCGGCCATGGGATGCGCGGGATCATGGATGCGGTCGAGTTCGGAGCGGTCGAGTTTCACCCGGCCGGTCCGCACCTCGCCATTGGCGCCTTCTGCGCCCATCGCCGCGTGGAAAGCCACCGACTTCCTTCGGAAGCCCGGCGTATCGGCATTGGCGATATTCTCCGAGACGTGGCGCAGGCGGGTGGCCTGCGCTTTTAGCCCGCTCGTGGACACGCTCAGCGAGTCGGAAAAATCGGTCATCTTCCTGCTCCTTCCGGTCAGCCGCGGCCGATGCTCGCGCGCAGGATCTTCAGCGCACTGCCATAGATGCTGAGCGCGCGATCATGCTGCCGCTTGCTTTCGACCGCCCGAAGGATCTCCAGTTCCAGCGAAACGGAGTTTCCGTTCGGATCCTCGTGCCGCTCGGCGCGAGGACGGATCGTCGAGGCGGCTTCGCCGTCAGCCCTCACATGGCCCGGACGGGTGACGCGTGGCGCGAAGCCCGCCGCCCCTGCAAGGGTTTCGGCAAAGGGCATGACATCATGCGCGCGGTATCCGGGCGTGTCGGCATTCGCCACATTCTGCGCGATGACCGCGTGCCGGCGCCCGGCATGGACGGCCATGGCCTGTGCCGTCCGGAGGACGTCCAGAGACTGGAACATCGGGGTTCTCCCTCGATTGCGTTCAATCAAGATTTAACCCCGATTCCTTTAGAAACGGTTCTCGTGAACCGGCAGGAGGATGGCGGAATGAAACTGGCCTTCGAGGCGCTTCAGGCCGAACTGGGCGCGATTTCGGTGGTCCGGCCCATGGGCCGGGTGAATTCCGTCGAAGGCAGCCTGGTCCGTGTCGCGGGCCTGTCCGCCCACGCGTCGCTGGGCGACCGGCTGGAGATCCGCCGCCGCGACGGAGAGGCGCTTGCCGGAGAGGTGCTTCGGCTCGAGTCGACAGGCGTGGCAATGCTGACGGAAGGCGCCACCGAGGGCGTTTCGCTTGATGACCCGGTCATTCTTCTGCAACCGCCCGTCATCGCGCCCACGGAGGCGTGGCTCGGCCGGGTGATCGACCCGCTCTGCCGGCCACTGGACGAGGCGCCGCTGATGCGCGGCCCGGAGGAGCGGCCGGGCCGGGCCGCGCCGCCGCCTGCCGCCACACGCCGCGGGCTTGGCCCCCGCCTCGATACCGGGATGGTGGCGCTGAACACCCTGTTGCCCATCGTGCGCGGCCAGCGGATGGGCCTGTTCGCCGGATCCGGCGTCGGCAAGTCGAGTCTGCTGGCACAGCTTGCCCGCAGCATGCAGGCCGACATGGTGGTGCTGGCCCTGATCGGGGAACGCGGGCGCGAGCTGCGCGATTTCGTGGAGACGGTGCTGGGCCCGGAGGGCATGCGGCGCGCCGTCGTGGTGGCGGCGACATCCGATGCGCCCGCAACGATCCGGCGGCGCTGCGCGCAGACCGCGATGTCGGTCGCCGAGCATTTTCGCGACGAAGGTCGCTCGGTCCTGCTGCTTGCCGATTCGATCACCCGCTTCGCGGAGGCGCATCGCGAGGTCGCGCTCGCCATCGGCGAGGCGCCGGCCTTGCGCGGCTATCCGGCATCGACCGCACCGCTGATCACTTCGCTGTGCGAGAGGGCGGGCCCGGGTGCCGAGGGGCAGGGCGATATCACCGCGGTATTCACCGTGCTGGTGGCCGGCTCCGACATGGAGGAACCCCTCGCCGACATCATGCGCGGGGTGCTCGATGGCCATGTGGTTCTCGACCGCGCCATCGCAGAGAGGGGCCGGTATCCGGCGATCGACGTGTTGCGTTCGGTCTCGCGCAGCCTGCCTGGCGCCGCCAGCGAGGACGAGAACGCCCTGATCCGGCGGGCCCGGCAGCTTCTCGGGGCGTTCGAAGCATCCGAGGCGATGATTCGCGCCGGGCTCTATGCCGAGGGCAGCGATCCGCTGCTCGATCAGGCAATCCGCGCCTGGCCGGCGCTTGATGCCTTTCTGGCAGAACCCGAACGGCACGGGATCGCGCATAGTTTCGAGCGGCTTCGCCTGGCCTTGCGCAAGGCTGACTCGCTACGTGACCAGCAGCAGCCGGCGCTGCGCGGCGGCGAGTCGACGCGTGGCTGAAACGGTTCCGGCGGCTCCGTCGCGGCGTTGCGAGGGCGAGATTCCGTGCGATCAGCGCGGCAAGCCGGCGACGCCTTGCAGAAGGGTCAACGCGATGCTGGCAGGCCCCTGAACGGTAGAGGCGCCATTTCGGGACCGGACGAGAAATTGCTGGATCAGCTTGTCGCGCCGCGCGGGATCGGCGAACCCGGCAACCTCGCCGGCGCCCAGCAGCCGGCGGCTGCGCGACCGGAATTCCTCCAGCTGACGATCGATATCCAGTTGTCCGAATCCGGTGGGCATCCCCAGCGCGACCTCGAACACCTGGCGCAAGGGCGGTGTTCCCATCACGCGGAACCATTGCGAATCGGCCCCTGCGCCGGACGCCGCGAGCGCGGGCAATTCGCGTTGGGCGTTCAGCGCCAGTCGCATGGAATCGTCCTGCGCCCCGACCGCGCGCTCGAATTCCTGGCGGCGATACCTGGCCACGATCTCCGGCCCGAAATCCGAAAGCCCGGTGCGCGGAACGTCGAAATCGCCAAAGCCGAAGGCCTTGGCAAGCTCCTTGTAGCGCGAATCGGTGAGCCGATTGGCCAGCGCGTCCGGTCGCAGCGTGCCCTCTTCCAGAACCTTGCGGATGAAGAAGCGATTGGGCAGGTCGTCCTGCAGACCAAAGGCGCCCAGCGCCACCGAGAGCAGGCGCCGATCCGCGACCAAGGCCTCTGCGCTGCGGATCTTGCCGATCTCGGCCTCGAAATAGGCTGTGTCCCGCTCGATCAGCGGAGACCGCGCGAAATTGTCCTGCTGGCTGTCCATGGTGCGTTCGAGAAAGCGCCAGCCGCCGAGTCCGGAAAGCGGGATGACGGGCTGGAAACTCACGACAGCCGCACCGCGAGCAAGCGGTCCTCGCGCGGGATCAGCGTCTTGAGCGCCTTCAGGCATTGGTAGAACCGCCCGTTGACCAGTGCATCGCCGGCAGCATCGATCAGACGGCGGCTGTCGGGGTCGGTGAGGATGCGGCTGAGTTCCTCGATCCGCGGCAGCAATTCGGCCAGCGTGTCGTCGGGTGAGGCATCGCCGGTCAGGACCAGCTGGGCCGCATAGCACGCGCGGCGGACCGGTGTCCGGGCATCCCGCGGATGGATCGCGTCCTTCAGCCGAAGCACATGCGCATTCGGGGTCAGGATCGCCAGCCGCGCTCGGCGGTCCCCGTTTTCCAGCACGGATCCGTTGATCAGCAATCTTTCGCGCGGCCCCAGTTTCAGTACCAGCCCGGTCATCGGACACCGGCCGTTTCGCGCAGGCCGCGCAGGATGGCGGTGTTGATTTCGAGAAGCGACGCCACGGAGGCCTGTCCTGCAAGCACCTTGCTGGTGTGCAGCCTTGTGTATTCGGCAAGATAGAACAGCCGGGCGCGAAGCTCGGCCGGCAGGCCGTTGCCGTCACCGGCGACATCGGCCGCGAGGGTCGTCCACATCCGCCGATTGTCATGCAGGGCTTCGGCAAGAGCCGGGCTGAGCCTTTTTCCAGCCTCCTGCGCTGTGGCCTTGAGGCGATGCGTCACGCGGGCGATGACCTCGTATTCGGCGCTGCGCGGTGTGCGCGTGGGCGCGGCAGACTGGGCGTAGGCACGATGTGCAAGGGCTTGGGCGTTCACGGCGAATCCTTCCGATACGAGAGTGGCAGGGCATGGTCAGGCAAAGCCCGGGGGTGGCTGACCACCCCCGGAGCCCGCGCTTACCGGAACAGCGCCAGCAGGGATTGCGGCGCCTGGTTCGCGATGGAAAGCGCCTGCGTGGAAAGCTGCTGCTGCACCTGAAGCGCCTGAAGTCGCGCCGAGGCCTCTTCCATGTCGGCATCCACCAGGGTGCCAAGACCGGCCTTCAGCGAATCGGTCAGCTTGGTCACGAAATCCGATTGCGTCTGGATCCGGCCTTGCACCGACCCGAATTCGGATGCCGAATCGATCGACTTCTGGATCAACACCTCGATATTGTCGAGCGCGGCAGTGGCGCCCTCGCGTGTGCTGACATCGATTCCGTCAAGGCCGACCAGCCCGCCGGAAGATTCGCCGCCGGCCCCGTCATCCACGGTCAGCGTAACGGCGTCGTCATTGTCGTTGTCGATCTGGATTGTCGGGGGGGCGGCGACCGGATCGTCCGAAAGGTTCACCTTGACGGAAATCCCGTCCACACCGCCCGCGTCGATCACCCGCTTGAGGCCCTGCGCCACGTCATTGAGCGTGTCGCCTTCGCTTGCCACATAGTCGAAGCTCTGGCCGGCGAGAGACACCCGGAACCCGTCGCCCTCGTTGACAACTCCGCCGGTATTGCCCGCGCCGCCAAGCGAGACGGTCTCTGCCCGCGCCACCAGGGTTGCCTCATTGCCGGCACCTGCCGCACCGGTTCCCGGATCCACGTCGAAGGTCATGCCGCCCGTGGACGACCCCTGCATGGTGATCGCCTCGAACTTGTTGGTCGAGGTTACCGTCACTTCGCCCGCGGCACCCACCGCGGTGGTCACGCCCTCGACCCCGAGATTGGCCAGGCCGGCGGCAAGAATGTCGTCGAAATCGGCAACGGCGATAGCGGCGCCGGTGTTGTTCGTGTAGTTGAATTGCTGGTCTCCGAAAGTCATGGTGACCGTACCACCATCGGCCAGATCGGTGGCGATCGCGATCGTGGCGGTGTTGCCGGCATTGCTCAGCGTCGCGCCGCCGCCTACGGTATAGGTTCCGTCATCGGCCACCGTTCCGATACGGCCCAGGGCATTGGCGGTTTCCACCGTGCCGGACTTGGTGGTCAGATCCTGCCCGCGGAAACTGATGGAACTGCTTTCGACATCGCCCCCCGACGAGCGATCGAGCGAGGACAGTACGCTGTTGGCCTCGGAGTTGTTGACCAGGTTCTTGCCGTTGAACTGGGCTGCACCGACCACCGAGGAGATCTGGTTCCGCAGCGCGTCGATATCCGTCTGGATCTTGGCGCGGTCAACGTTGTCTTCCTGGGCGGCGACGATCTTCCCCTTCATCTGGGTCAGCAGGTCGGTCACCGTCTCGGCGGCCTGCTTGCCCACGGCGAGCGTGGATTCGCCCAGCGCGAGGCTGTCGGCGATGCCCTTGAAGCCCTTCACGTCGGATTCCATGACCTTGGAAATCGCCCAGATCGCGGCATTGTCGCTCGCAGAGCCCACGGATTTGCCGGTGGAAATCTCGTTCTGCGTCTTGGCCAGGTTGGAATTGACGCCCTTCAGGGTCTGCAGCGCGACCATCGCGCTGGTATTCGTCAGGATGCTGGACATGGTTCTTGGTCCTTCAGTCAGGTGGCGCTTTTGCGCCGGATTGCAGGAACCCGGGTGGCGCCCGGGGAAATTCGAGATGTCTTTCTGACTGTGCGGGCCCCGGCCGGGCCGGAGACGCGCCATCCCAGTGGATGCCCCCGAAGCTTTGTCTGTCCGCCCCTAACGGATTGCTAATCGCCGGCTGCGACATGCGGGCGATTTGAACGAAAATGCCCGGGTCAGGCGCGCCGTTCGACCTGCCGTTCCGGCGTGGTCTCGTAGCGCTGCTCCTGACCCGAACGGTCATAGGTCCGCAGGGACTCGCGCGCTTCGCGAAGCAGTCGAAGCCGGTCGTGCACCGAACGGATGCCCGCCATCGCGCTTTCGAGAAGCGCCTGATTCCGCGCGAGCTTGGCCTTGATGCGTCGGATCGGGCCCGGGTCGGGCAGATCGGCTGCGGCGACCGCGGCGATCAGCCGTTCCTTCCGATCCAGAAGCCGGTTCAGCCCGTCGAGATCCCCGTTCAGCAGCGCGATACGCTCCTCGTCGATCAAGGCTTCGAGCGGATCGATCAGCCCTTCGGTGGACTCATCGGACATCGGCCCGCCCCTTCAGCGATTCGAACAGTGCTTCGGCCAGGCCGATGCCGCCGGCGCGAGCCATCTGATCTGCCTGCGCCTGTCGCAGGTAGGAGGCGAACTGGTCCTCTCCGACACCGCCCCCGAAGGCTTCGGGCGTCTTGCCGACGCCGGCAGTTTTCAGCATTTCGGCCAGAAACGCGGCTTCCAGCTGTTGCGCGGCCGCGCGCAAAGCGGCCTCTTTCGGCGGAACGGGCGGATGGCCCGGGCTGGTGACAGGGATCATGCGATATCTCCAATTGCATGCGTTCCAGGGCACAATGCCGGATCCGCGGTAAAGGACCGGTAACCGGAAGACGGTAGGACTGCCCCGTTCGATGCAGTTTTTCCGGAGGCAGGATGTTCGCCGATCTCACCGCGTTGTCTCGTCCAGAGCCGGGCCGGGCACCAGCCGCTCCGCCCCGCGGCGAGACGTCCGGCGCAGAAGGACAGCCCGATTTCGCCACGCTGATGGCCAGGCCCGAGCGCGCGGCCGAGACCGGCAAGGGGGGCGACTTCGCGCCAAGGCTCGCGGCGCCGGACGAGTCGATCGTTCCGGCGGCAGACGGTATGTCGGCCCCGACCGCCGCAGGAGTGACGGCGGCAAGCCCCCATGCGCCCCCTGATGCAGGCACGGCACCTTCTGCAAAGCGTGACGCGCCGCCGGTTCAGGGCTCGAATTCGGCAGCCTTGCCCCCGCAGGAGGGCCCGACCGGACCCGGGCCCATATCCGGCAGTTCCAGCACCGGAGAGGGATCCGCCGCAGGCATCCGGCACCCGGACCCCGGCCCCGCCGCAGCGCCGTTGCCAGGCAGGACGCCGTCACCACCGTTTCGCTCGCCTCCCGTGGCGTACGCCACTCCGGGGCGGGCCGGGCCGGCGCTTGGGGCGGTCGCGCGGCGGGATATGCCACGCGATCACGCCGATGCGCCTGACCTGCCCGCCGGCGGGGCGCCGGCGTCGGAGCGGGCCTTCAGGGTCGATCTGCCCGGGCAGGCGGCACGGCCCGGGGCGAAGTTCGGCGAACAGGCGGCCGTGTCGTCTCCATCCGGGCCGCCTTCGGGGCAACAGCCGCACACGGTTTTCCAGCGGTTGGCGCAGCCGGCTGTTGCTGGCCCGACCGCGAGCGGCGGCATCGATCAGGATGCTTCCACCCCGGTCCTGTCGGACAGAACCGAGTCTCCGGTCCCACGGGGCAGGGTTTCGACGAAAGAGACACCGACGGCGGTGCAACGCCCGCATTTCCCCGGGGCGGAGACCTTTCGAAGCCAGGCAGAGGGATCATCGAGCCTGAAGGCGTACGTTCAGGCTCCGCCGTCGGAACTGTCGCGCCACGCGCCGGAAGCGCAGGCGCCGGCCACGCGGCAGGATCGCGATCCTGGCATTGCCCGCAATGATCTGCCCCGTGCCGCGACGCCTGCACCAATTCCGATTGCTGGCGTCGTGCCCGCAGGCGGCGACTTCGCCATCGCCGGCAAATCCGAGGCCGGTGAGGTATCGGCCGTGGAGGTCGCCTCTCCAGCTCAAACGCAGGAATTGCGCGGAACGCAGACAGATCCTTTGACCGAGACACCGCAATCCCCTCCGAAACGGGAAACCGCGACCGCCATCGCCCGTCAGATCGCAGAGGCCTTGCAGCGCTCCCCGGACCGCGCGCTCGAAATCAACCTGAATCCCGAGGAGCTGGGTCGCGTACGGCTGGGGCTTGCCTTCCAGGATGGCACCATCACCGTGCTACTGGACACGGCACGCCCGGAAACGCTGGACCTCATGCGCCGCCATCTGGATCTTCTCGCGCAGGAGTTTCGGGCGCTCGGTTACACCCATGTTGCCTTCGATTTCGGATCGGCCGACCGCGAAGAGCAACGGCAGACGCAACCTGGATCGGCCCCCGAGGACGCGTCCAGCAAACCCGACTCGGCATCGCGCCCGACCGTGGCGGCCGGGCGGGCCGACGGGCTCGACATCAGGCTCTAGAAAGGACGATCCGATGGAAATAACCCGATCCCTCGCCGCCGCAACACCTCCGGGCAACGGTAACGCGGCCGCCTCCGGAAGCGGTGGTGCCGCGTCTCCCCTGAGCTCGGA
>JBKHDP010000030.1:0-18909 GCA_046541255.1 Paracoccaceae bacterium
CTGTGCTTTTCCGGCATGTCGCCCGACGGCCGCCTGCCCGAGATCGTGGAATGGCGCGATCATCCCTGGTTCATCGGGGTGCAGTTCCATCCCGAGCTGAAATCCAAACCCTTCGCCCCGCACCCGCTGTTCGCGGATTTCGTGCGCGCCGCGAAGGAGATGAGCCGGCTGGTGTGATGCGGCGCGGCGTGGCGGCGCTGCTGGCCTGCGCCCTGCTGGCCGCGCCCGCCCCGGCCCTGGCGCAGCAGATCGCGCCCCTGCCCTATGACGCGCTGCCCCCGCTGGCACCGCATCTGCTCGATTTCGACCGGCTGCCGCCGAAAGCCTATCCCGGCTACAGCTTCGATCACGGCATCTCCTTTCCCGGCGGGCGGCTGGGCGAACGGCTCGCGGGCCAGGGGCTCGACAGCGTGACGCTCGACGAGGGCGGCCCGCATGACGTGCTGACAGGCGCGCCCGTGCAGCCGCTGGCGATCGAGCCCGGCGCGCCCGGCGAGGGCGTCAGCCTGTCGCTGCACCAGGCCTTCGGCACGATGGCGCTCTACCCGCTGGGGCCGTTGGGCCAGCCGCATCCGCAGGCCCGCGGCGAGGGGGCGGTGGCGCTGCTGTTCGACGAGGATGCCTGCGGCTTCGGCTTTCGCGTGCATACCGAATATACCAACGCTCTGGGGCTGAATGCCGGCCATTCCGGCCGGGTGGACGTGACCTTCCATGCGCGTGATGGCGCGCGGCTGGCGCGGATGCGGCTGACGCCGCCCGAGGGGATCTCGGACCATGGCTTTGCCGATCCCGCGGCCCGGATCGCCGCGGTGACGATCGAGAACCGCGACCCGGGCGGCATCTCGCTGGACGACATCCGCTTCGGCTGCCCCCGCCCGATGGGCTGAGCCTTGACGCTGCGGGCGGCCGGACGCAGGCTTGCCCGGAAACCTGTGCGGGACGGCCGGCGGGATCGGCGGCGCCGTGCGAGCGGAAAGGAGAATTCATGCCGAAAGGGTACTGGGTGGCGCATGTGGAGGTGCATGATGCCGCGGCCTACGAGGCCTATCGCGCGGCCAATGCAGAGGCTTTCGAGAAATTTGGCGGCCGCTTTCTCGTGCGCGGCGGCGCGCAGGACGTGCGCGAAGGCACCATGCGCCCGCGGATCGTGGTGATCGAATTCCCCAGCCTGGAGGCCGCGACAGCCTGCTACGACAGCCCCGAATATGCCCGCGCCAAGGCGCTGCGCGAGGGCGCGGCCGAGGCCAGCCTTGCCATCGTCGAGGGCTACGCGTGACGATGTTCCGCCGGATCCTCGACCTGTTCCACCCGCAGGCGCAGCCCGAGCCGCTGCCCGAACCGGATGCGCGGCTGGCGCTGGGCGCGCTGCTGGTCCGAGTGGCGAAATCCGATCATGCCTATCTCTTCGAGGAGATCAGCCGGATCGACCGCATCCTCGCCGCGCGATTCGGCCTGAACCCGGTGGAGGCCGCCAAGCTGCGCGCCACCTGCGAGAAACTCGAGCACGAGGCTCCCGAGACCGAACGCTTCGCCCAGGTGATCCGTGACTCGGTGGAATATCCCGAGCGGCTGGGCGTGGTGGGCGCGCTCTGGGAGGTGATGATGGCCGACGGCCGCGCCGATCCCGAGGAAGAAGCCGCGATCCGCGCCGTCGAGACCGCACTGGGTGTGTCGGAATACGATTCGCGCGCGGCGAGGGCGGCCGCGCAGGTGATCCGCTGAGCATCGGCCCCATTGGCCCGGCCTGTGGCAAGGGCTATATGCCTCTCATGTTCGCAGATTTCCTCAAACGGCTGACCCAGCCCACACCCGCCCGCCTGCCCGATGCCGATGCGCGTCTGGCCCTGACCGCGCTGCTGGTGCGCGTGGCGCGCTCGGACGGCGATTATGCCCGGGACGAGATCGACCTGATCGACCGGATCGCCGCGCGGCGCTTCGGCCTGTCCCCCTTCGAGGCCACCCGGCTGCGCCGCGACGCCGAAACGCTGGAGTCGGAAGCCCCCGACACCGTGCGTTTCACCCGCGCGATCAAGGAGTCCGTGCCCTATGACGACCGGCTGGGCGTGATCGAGGCGCTCTGGCAGGTGGTTCTGGCCGACGGGCATCGCGACCAGGGCGAGGACGCGCTGCTGCGGCTGGTCTCGAACCTTTTGGGCATCAACGACCGCGACAGCGCGCTGGCCCGCCAGCGGGTGGAGCGCGGCGGGTGATCGCCACCCTGCCGATGTATGACCGCCCCGAGACGGCCGCGGCCCATGATGCCTATTGGCGCGCGATCCGCGCCCGGCTGGGGCACGGCCCCGAGGCGCTGCGCCGGGATGGCGATCCCTGGGCGGCCTGGCGCGCGCCGGACCTGCTGCTGGCCCAGACCTGCGGCTTGCCTTTCCGCAGCCGGCTGCATGGAAGCGTCGCGCTGGTCGGCACCCCGGATTTCGGGCTGGAGGGCTGCGCGCCAGGCTATTACCGCAGCATCTTCGTGGCCCGCGCCGATGATCCCGGCGAGCTTGCCGATTTCGCCGGTCGCCGCTTCGCCTGTAACGATCCGCTGTCGCAATCCGGTTGGGCGGCGCCAGCGATCCATTTTTCCGATGCCGGGCTGGAATTCGGCCCGCTGCTATGGACCGGCGGTCATGCCGCCTCGGCCCGGGCGGTGGCCGAAGGACGGGCCGACCTGGCCGCGATAGACGCCATGAGCTGGCGGCTGATCCGGCGCCACGATGCCTTCGCCGCCCGACTGCGCGAGGTCGCGGCCACGCTACCCACGCCCGGCCTGCCCTACATCACGGCGGATGCCGGTCTCGTGGCGCCGCTGGGCCAGGCGATCGCCAGCGCCATTTCCGACTTGCCCGAAAGGCATCGCGCCGCGCTCTGCCTGCAGGGGCTCGTCACCATTCCCGAGGCCGCCTATCTGGCGGTTCCGATGCCGCCGGAAGCGGCGCATCCGGCCTGACCAAGGGTCACTCGCAGGCATGAGGGCCGAACTCCGCGAGATTGCGGATTGCATCAATGGGCCATTTCGGCCCTATTGTCGGGTCAAACCGCTCGACAACAATGACAAGGCCTCGACTTGCCGGATACCGTGCCCGTCATCCAGATCCGCGACCTGCACAAGAGCTATGGCGAGCTCGAAGTCATCAAGGGCGTGGACATCACCGCGCGCCGGGGCGACGTGGTCTCGCTGATCGGGTCGTCGGGCTCGGGCAAGTCGACGCTGCTGCGCTGCGCAAACCTGCTGGAAGACAGCCAGCAGGGCGACATCCTGTTCAAGGGCGAGCCGGTGAAATGGACAGGCACGGGGCTGCACCGCCACCCGGCGGACCCGAAGCAGGTGATCCGCATCCGCACCAACCTGTCGATGGTGTTCCAGCAGTTCAACCTGTGGTCGCACATGACGGTGCTGCAGAACGTGATGGAGGCCCCGGTGACCGTGCTGGGCCGCGACCGCGACGAGGTCGAGGCCGCGGCGCGCGCCTATCTCGACAAGGTCGGCATCGGCGACAAGGCCGATGCCTGGCCCGCGCAGCTTTCCGGTGGCCAGCAGCAGCGCGCCGCGATCGCCCGGGCGCTGGCGATGGAACCCGAGGCGCTGCTGTTCGACGAACCGACCAGCGCGCTGGACCCCGAGCTGGAGCAGGAGGTCGTCCGTGTCATCAGGGATCTGGCCGCCGAGGGGCGGACCATGCTGATCGTGACGCATGACATGCGGATGGCCGCCGACGTGTCCGATCACGTCGTGTTCCTGCATCTGGGCCGGATCGAGGAGGAAGGCCCGCCGGAGGCGCTGTTCGGCGCACCGGCCTCCGAGCGCCTGCGCGGGTTCCTCTCCTCCACCCGGCATGACTGATACCAACGCAACCAAGGGAGACCGAGACATGAACAAGCTGATTCTGGGAACCGCCGCCCTGGCGCTCTTTTCGGGGGCCGCGCTGGCGCAGGACGTGGTGCGCATGGGCACCGAGGGCGCCTATCCTCCGTACAACTTCCTCAACGATGACGGCGAGGTCGACGGGTTCGAGCGCGAACTGGGCGACGAGCTCTGCGAGCGTGCCGAACTGACCTGCGAATGGGTCACCAACGACTGGGATTCGATCATCCCCAACCTGGTGTCCGGCAATTACGACACGATCATCGCCGGCATGTCGATCACCGAAGAGCGCGATGCCGTGATCGACTTCACCCAGGCCTATTACCCGCCCTCCGCCTCGCTCTATCTCGGCGCCACCGAGATGGATCTGTCCGAGGCGGTGATCGCCGCGCAGACCGGCACGATCCAGGCCTCGCATGTCGCCTCCAGCGGCGCGACCCTGGTGGAATTCGCCACCCCCGACGAGACCGTCGCCGCCGTCCGCTCGGGCGAGGCCGACGCGGTGCTGGCCGATGGCGACTTCCTGCTGCCCATCGCCGAGGAAGACCCCGACCTGCAGATCATCGGCGATCCGGTGCCGCTGGGCGGCGGGATCGGCATGGGCGTGCGCGAAAGCGACAACGACCTCAAGGACACCTTCGACGCCGCCATCACCTCCATGAAGGAGGACGGCACGCTGGACGAGATGATCGTCAAGTGGTTCGGCGATGACGCGATCACCTGGACCATGGTGGAAGAAAGCGGTCAGTAACCGCCCCCTGCCTCGGGAAGGGGGCGCGCCGCGGCGGCGCCCCCTTCGGAGATGCCGATGTTCAGCTTCTGCACCGATCCCGACATCCTGCCGCAATGGCAATGGCTGGCCTGCTACCTGACCACGGGCAAGCACATGGCCTTCTACGGCTCCTTCGGCACCGTGCTGCTGCTGCTGGCGATCACCGCGCCGCTGGCGCTGGGATTCGGCTTTCTGGGCGCGATCGCGGCGCGCGCGCGGCTGTTGCCATTGGCCTTTGCCGGCCGCGGCTATATCGCGATCGTGCGCGGTGTGCCCGATATCGCCTTCTTCATGTTCTTCGTGCTGGCGCTGGATCAGGCCTTCGAATGGACCCGCCACCGGATCCTGTGCCCGGACTGGACCGAACCGGTCCGGCAGGGCAGTGATTTCGTGGTCTGCCAGGCCGCCAAGCTTCCCCTCAACAGCGCCCCGCAATGGGTGCACGAGATCTACGGCTTCGGGCTCGCGGTGCTGACCTTCGCCATCGTGTTCGGGGCCTTCGCGGCCAATGTGCTCTACGGCGCGATGCGCGCCGTGCCCCGCGCCCAGATCGAGACCGCCGAAGCCTATGGCATGACCCGCCGCCAGGCCTTCTGGCGCATCCTGGTGCCGCAGATGTGGATCTACGCGCTGCCGGGGCTGAGCAACCTGTGGATGGTGCTGATCAAGGCCACGCCGCTGCTGTTCCTGCTGGGGGTGGAGGATATCGTCTACTGGGCGCGCGAGCTTGGCGGCTCCAAGACCGCCCGCTTCACCGATTACCCGCATGGCGACTGGCGGATGTGGTATTTCCTGGCATTGCTGGTGTTCTACCTCGCCTTCACCCGGCTTTCCGAGATCGTGCTCGAGCGGCTTGCAACCCGGCTCAGCCGCGGCCAGGCCACCGCGCAGGGCGAAGCGATGCGACGGGCGGGCGCATGAGCTGCTGGGAAACCCTCGCCGATTACGGGCTGCGCTCGCTGGGCATCGGCGAGCGTCTGCTGCCGCGCGACGACTTCACCTTCTGCCAGCAGGCGGTGCTGATCGGCTCCGGCATGATCTGGAACATCTATTTCGGCACGCTGGCCCTGCTGTCGGGCTTCTTTCTGGCCACCGCGGTCGCGCTGGGCAAGGCGGCGCGGTCGCGCTGGCTGCGCAAACCCTCGGAATGGTTCATCTTCCTGTTCCGCGGTTCGCCGCTCTTCATCCAGTTCTTCTTTGCCTATTTCCTGTTCCTGTCGCTGAAGCCGGTCTCGCCGGTCTTCGATCCGTTCTCGGCGGCCTGGCTCGGGGCGTTGATCGTGCTGTTCCTCAATACCGCCGCCTATTCCGGCGAGATCTTCCACGGCGCGCTGCGCGCGATCCCGCGCGGCGAACTCGAAGCGGCGGATGCCTACGGCTTCTCCGGCTGGCGCCGCTTCCGCCGCATCGTCTGGCCCACCATGCTGCGGCTGGCCTGGCCGGCCTATACCAACGAGGCGATATTCCTGTTCCACGCCACCGTGCTGGTCTATTTCTCGGGCTTCCCGGCCTGGCAGCAGCGCGGCGACGCGCTCTACTACGCCAATTATTTCGCCGACAAGACCTTCAACCCCTTCGTGCCCTACCCGATCCTGGCGGTCTATTTCATCCTGCTGACCCTGGCGATCATCGGCGTCTTCAGCCTGGTCAATCGCCACCTCAACCGCCACCTGCCCCGCGAGGCGCGGCCGCGGATCCGCTTCCGGCCCAACCTGATCCGCTGAGCCCGGCTTCTTCTTGGCCGAAATATCCCGGGGGACGGCGGCGCAGCCGCCGGGGGGCGGAGCCCCCGCAAGGATCTTCCGTCAAGATCCTTGCCTCCCCGCATGCCACCATCCGCGGCTCCCGTCGACGGCGGGACTGGACTCTCGCCCCACCGCCGGAATAATTTGATCAAAAATATCCGAACGGACCGATCCGATGGACCTCTCGCAGTACCGAACTCTCCGCGTGGCAGCCTGCGACCTGAACGGCCAGATGCGCGGCAAGCGCATCTCCGTGGCCGAGGCCGGCAAGCTCGAAACCGACGGGCAGCGCATGCCGATCTCGGCGCTCAACGTGGATATCTGGGGCAGCGACATCGCGGGCAGCCCGCTGGTCTTCGAGACCGGCGACCGCGACGGTGTGCTGTTTCCCACCGGGCGCGGGCCGGTGCCGATGCCCTGGCTGGCCACCGGCTCGGCGCTGATCCCGATGTGGATGTTCACCGAGGAGGGCGCGCCTTTCGACGGCGACCCCCGCCACGCGCTGCGCGCCGTGCTCGACCGCTACGCCGCCCGGGGCTGGCGCGTGGTCTGCGCCACCGAGATGGAATTCTACCTGGTCGATGATCGCGGCCCGGCCCTGGCCCCGCCGGTGAACCCGCTGACCGGGCGCCCGGTGCAGGGACATGCGATCCTCTCGATCCGGCAGCTCGACGCCTTCGACGCCTTTTTCACCGATCTCTACGAGGCCTGCGCGGCGATGGAGATTCCCGCGCAATCGGCCATTTCGGAGGCCGGGCTGGGCCAGTTCGAGATCTCTCTCAACCACCGCGACGCGATGGACGCGGCCGATGATGCCTGGCTCTTCAAGGCGCTGGTCAAGGGGTTGGCGCGCCATCACGGCATGGCCGCCACCTTCATGGCGAAGCCCTTCGCCGAGGATGCCGGCAACGGGATGCATACGCATTTCTCGGTGCTGGATGCCGAGGGACGCAACGTGTTCGACGATGGCGGCCCCGAGGGCACCGAGATACTGCGCCAGGCTGTGGCGGGCTGCCTGCGGGCGATGCCCGCCTCGACGCTGATCTTCGCCCCGCACGGGCCCAGCTTCGAGCGGATGGTGCCCGGCGCGCACGCCCCCACCGGCGCGGGCTGGGCCTACGAGAACCGCACCGCCGCGATCCGCATCCCGGGCGGGCCGCCCCGGGCGCGCCGGATCGAACATCGCGTGGCCTGCGGCGACATCAATCCCTACCTGCTGCTGGCCGCCGTGCTGGGCGCGGCGCTGACCGGGGTCGAGGACGCGCTGACCCCGCCCGCCCCGATCACCGGCAATGCCTATGACCTGGACCTGCCGCAGCTCGCGCCCGACTGGGAGAGCGCGATCGAACGGCTGGAAACCGATCCGCTGATGGCGCGACTGCTGCCGCCTGCGCTGATCGAGAATCTGTGCATGACCAAGCGGCAGGAACTGGCGCGCCTGGCCGACCTGCCGCCCGAGCGGCACTGGCAGGTCTATCTGGAGGCGGTCTGACCCCCTTGCGGGCGGGCATCGGCTCCACTACCTTCCGATTTGATCAAACCCGGTGTTTTCATGAAAATCGGCATATTGCAGACAGGCCATGCTCCGGCGGAAATCCAGCCGGAGACGGGCGACTATCCCCTGATGTTCGAGCGCCTGCTGGGCGGGCGCGGCTTCACCTTCCGCACCTGGTCGGTGGTGGATGGCGACTTCCCCGAGAGCGCGCAGGCGGCCGAGGGCTGGCTGGTGACCGGCTCGCGCCACGGCGCCTACGAGGATCATCCCTGGATTCCGCCGCTGGAAACCCTGATCCGCGAGATCCACGCCGCGGATCTGCCGATGATCGGGGTGTGCTTCGGCCACCAGATCATCGCGCAGGCGCTGGGCGGCGAGGTGGCGAAATTCCCCGGCGGCTGGGCGGTGGGCCGGCAGGTCTACGACTGGCAGGGCCGGGAGGTGGCGCTGAACGCCTGGCACCAGGACCAGGTGATACGCCGCCCCGAGGGCGCGCAGGTGGTCGCCGCGAACCCGTTCTGCGAGAATGCCGCCCTGCTCTACGAGGACCGGATCTTCACGGTGCAGCCCCATCCCGAATTCGATTCGACGGTGATCGACGGGCTGATCCGCAGCCGCGGGCGCGGCCTGGTCCCCGACACCCGGCTGGACGCGGCGCGCGCCACGCTGGAAAAGCCCGTGGACCAGCCCTTGCTGGCAGAGCAGTTCGCGCGCTTCCTGACCGAGAGGAGGCTCGCATGAACGACTGGACCGACAGCCTGCCCGAGGCGGCCCGCGCCTATCTTGAAGGCCGCCGGCTGGACGAGGTGGAATGCATCATCGCCGACCTGCCGGGCATCGCCCGGGGCAAGGCCGTGCCGTCGCCCAAATTCGCCCGGCAGCAGAGTTTCCACCTGCCCAACTCGATCTTCTTCCAGACCATCACCGGCGACTGGTCGGAGGCCGCGGGCGAGGAAGGCTTCATCGAGCCCGACATGATCCTCAAGCCCGACATGTCCACCGCCACCGCCGCGCCCTGGACCGGGGACTGGACGCTGCAGGTGATCCACGACGCCTTCGACCGGGCCGGACAGCCGGTGCCCTTCGCGCCGCGCAACGTGCTCAAGCGGGTGGTGCAGCTCTACCATGACAAGGGCTGGAAACCCGTCGTGGCGCCGGAGATGGAATTCTTCCTGGTGGCGCGCAACATCGACCCGGCCAAGCCCATCGAGCCGATGATGGGCCGCACCGGCCGTCCGGCCGCCGCAAGGCAGGCCTATTCCATGAGCGCGGTGGATGAATACGGCCCCGTGATCGACGACATCTACGATTTCGCCGAGGCTCAGGGCTTCGAGATCGACGGCATCACCCAGGAAGGCGGCGCCGGCCAGGTCGAGATCAACCTGCGCCATGGCGACCCGGTGAAGCTGGCCGACGAGGTGTTCTACTTCAAGCGGCTGATCCGCGAGGCGGCGCTGCGCCATGACTGTTTCGCCACCTTCATGGCCAAGCCGATCGAGGACGAGCCGGGCAGCGCCATGCATATCCATCACTCGGTGATCGACGAGCAGACCGGGCGCAACATCTTCTCCGGCCCGCAGGGCGGCGAGACCGACGCCTTCTTCAACTTCATCGGCGGCTTGCAGAAGCACCTGCCCCAGGCGATCGCGATCATGGCGCCCTACGTGAACAGCTATCGCCGCTACGTGAAGGACCATGCCGCGCCGATCAACCTCGAATGGGGCCGCGACAACCGCACCACGGGCATCCGCATCCCGATCGCCGAACCGCAGGCGCGGCGGGTGGAGAACCGGCTCGCGGGGATGGACTGCAACCCCTATCTCGGCATCGCCGCCTCGCTGGCCTGCGGCTATCTCGGGCTGGTGAACGAGGAATGGCCCTCCAAGCAGTTCCGCGGCGACGCCTATGAGGGCGAGGGAGACATCCCCCGCGTGCTGGGCGAGGCGCTGGACGTGTTCGAGGAGGCCCAAGCGCTGCATGAGGTGCTGGGTCCGGAATTCTGCCGGGTCTATGCCATCGTCAAGCGTACCGAATACGAGGAATTCCTCCAGGTCATCAGCCCCTGGGAGCGCGAACACCTGTTGCTGAACGTGTGAGGCCGCGAGCCCGGGGGGCTGTCCGCCCCCCTCTGACGCCTGCGGCGTCATTCACCCCCCGAGGATATTTTTCCCAAGAAGAAACAGGGACGTGGCCCGATGGACCTGCTGGATGCAAACGACCGCCCGGGCGAGTACCCCCGCAGCTGGTATGCCGCCACGCTGCCCCCGCCACCGCGCCGCCCGGCGCTGGAGGGGACGGTGCGGGCCGATATCTGCGTGGTGGGCGCGGGCTATACCGGGTTGTCGGCGGCGCTGCACCTGGCCGAGCGCGGATTCGACGTGGTGGTGCTGGAGGCGCATCGGGCCGGGTTCGGCGCCTCGGGGCGCAATGGCGGCCAGCTCGGCAGCGGGCAGCGGATCGGCCAGGAGGCGCTGGCGCGGCTGGCGGGCCAGGCGGCGGCGGACCGGCTGTGGACCATGGCCGAGGAGGCCAAGGCGCTGGTCAAGGGCCTGATCGAGCGCCACGCGATCGCCTGCGACCTGCGGCCGGGCGTGGCCGAGATGGCGCGCAGCCCCCGCGAGATGGCCGATCTGCACGCCGATGCCGCGATGCTGGCCGAGCGGTACGGCTATTGCGAGACCGAGTTGCTGGATCGCGAGGCGGGCCACGCGCTCTGCCCCTCGCCCGCCTATCACGGCGGGGTGCTGGACTGGGGCGCGGCGCATCTGAACCCGCTGGCCTATGCGCTGGGGCTGGCGCGCGCGGCCGAAGCCGCCGGTGCGCGGATCTTCGAGACCAGCCGGGTCACCGCCATCGAGAAAGGCACGCGCCCGACGCTGCGCACCGCCTCGGGCGAGGTGAGCTGCGATCACCTGATCCTGGCCTGCAACGGGTATCTGGGCGGGCTGGCCCCGAAAGTGGCGTCGAGGGTCATGCCGATCAACAATTTCATCGTGGCGACCGAGCCCCTGGGCGCGCGCCGCGCCGATGTTCTGACCCGCGACGTGGCGGTGGCGGATACCAATTTCGTGGTCAACTACTTCCGGCTGAGTCCCGACGGGCGGCTGCTCTTCGGCGGGGGCGAGAGCTACGGCTACCGCTTCCCCGCCGACATCGCCGCGGTGGTGCGCAAGCCGATGACGCGGATCTTTCCGCATCTGGCGGATGTGCGGATCGACCATGCCTGGGGCGGCACGCTGGCGATCACCATGCGCCGCCTGCCCTACCTTGTGCGGCTGGGCCCCAACATCCTCTCCGCCTCGGGCTATTCCGGCCACGGCGTCGGCAGCGCCACCCATGCCGGGCGGCTGATGGCCGAGGCGGTCGCGGGACAGGCCGAGGGGTTCGACACCCTGGCGGCCCTGCCCGCCCGGCCCTTCCCCGGCGGCCGCCATCTGCGCAGCCCGCTGCTGGCACTGGCGATGAGCTGGTATGCGCTGCGCGACCGCCTGGGGATCTGACGACGGGTTGCCGCGACCGCATTGACCTTGGTGGCCTTTTTCGGCTACATCGCCCCGTGGGCCGCGTATGTGGAAAAACCACGGGGCCGTCCGGGCCCGGCCGACACCCAGACGCTACGGGCCAGAAGTGTCCGTAAATCACGGATACCCATGACAAAATTTTCCGAGCTCAACCTAAACCCCAAGGTTCTCAAGGCAGTCGAAGAAGCCGGCTACGAAACGCCGACCCCGATCCAGGAGGGCGCGATTCCCCCCGCGCTGGAGGGCAGGGACGTGCTGGGCATCGCCCAGACCGGCACCGGCAAGACCGCCAGCTTCACCCTGCCGATGATCACCGCGCTGGCCCGCGGCCGCGCGCGGGCACGCATGCCGCGCAGCCTGGTGCTCTGCCCCACGCGCGAACTGGCCGCCCAGGTGGCCGAGAATTTCGATACCTATGCCAAGCACGTCAAGCTGACCAAGGCGCTGCTGATCGGGGGCGTCTCGTTCAAGGAACAGGATACGCTGATCGACAAGGGCGTCGACGTGCTCATCGCCACACCCGGCCGGCTGCTCGACCATTTCGAGCGCGGCAAGCTGTTGCTGACCGGCGTGCAGATCATGGTGGTGGACGAGGCTGACCGGATGCTCGACATGGGGTTCATCCCGGATATCGAGCGGATCTTCTCGCTCACGCCCTTCACGCGCCAGACGCTGTTCTTCTCGGCCACCATGGCGCCGGAGATCGAGCGCATCACCAATACCTTCCTGCATGCACCGGCGCGCGTAGAGGTGGCCCGCCAGGCCACCGCCTCCGAGACGATCGAGCAGGGCGTGGTGATGTTCAAGGGCTCGCGCCGCGACCGCGAGGCGAGCGAGAAGCGCGCACTGTTGCGGTCTCTGATCGACCGCGAGGGAGAGGCCTGCAAGAACGCGATCATCTTCTGCAACCGCAAGGTGGATGTGGATGTCGTCGCCAAGTCGCTGAAGAAATGGGGCTATGACGCGGCGCCGATCCATGGCGATCTGGACCAGTCGCAGCGCACCCGCACGCTGGAAGCCTTCCGCGAAGGCACGCTGCGCTTCCTGATCGCCTCCGACGTGGCGGCGCGCGGGCTGGACGTGCCGGCGGTGAGCCATGTGCTCAATTTCGACGTGCCCTCGCATGCCGAGGATTACGTGCACCGGATCGGTCGGACCGGCCGGGCCGGCCGGCAGGGCAAGGCACTGACGATCTGCGGCCCGAAGGACGACAAGAACCTCGACGATATCGAGCGGCTGATCCAGCGCGAGATCCCGCGCGTGGACAACCCGCTGGGCGGCACCGCCCAAGCGGCCGAGACCGAAGATGCCGCCGAGACCGAGGCGCGCAAACCCGCGCGGACGCGGCGCACATCCTCGCGGCCGGCACGAGACTCGAGCCCGAAGCCGGAAGGCCCGAAGCCGGAGGCCCGGACGCCGGAAAGCGCGAAACCGGAGGCCCGAAAGACCGAAGGCGCTGCCTCCTCGCCACGCTCGGGCGCGGCGGAACCGAAAGAGAGCGACCGCAAATCGGGCCGGGGCCGGGACCGTGGCGAACCGGCGAACAACGTGGTGGGCATGGGCGATCACCTGCCCAGTTTCATCGCGCTGAGCTTCGAGGAACGTCAGGCCGGCTGAACCGGCCCGGAGGGCGGGGCCGCCTGGCACCCGCCCCCCTTGCCGCGCGAGGCGACAGCCCGGGCCTGCTCAGCTCAACCGGCTGACCACCACCGTCGCCTCGGGCTTCTTGCCGATCTCGTCCAGCGCGGCCTGTCGCACGACGCGCCGCAAGCCTTCCTCCAGCTTGTCGTCATCCTTGAGCACCTTGCGCCCGGCGCGGTCGAGGAAATGGGCCAGCGCCTCTTCCAGCACTTCCACCAGCGGGCTGTGCGAGCGCCCGGTCTCGGCCAGGCCCATCACGTCGCACCAGGGCTCCCCCAGCGGCTCGTCCTGTTCGTCGAGGATCACCGTCACGGTGACATGGCCGTTCAGTGCCATGCGAATCCGGTCGCGCACCACGCCATCCAGCGCGCCCACCTTGACCGCACCATCCAGGTAGACGCGCCCCGCCTCCACATGGCCCACCACCTCGGGGCGGGCACCGCCGATATCGACCATCGTCCCGTTGACCGCCACGATGCCGGGAATCCGCTGTTCCAGTCCCAGCTTCACATGCTCGCGCAGCATGCGGTGCTCGCCATGCATGGGGATCAGCATTCCCGGCCGGGTCAACTTGTGCATCGCCTCGAGATCGGGCCGGTTGGCGTGGCCCGAAACATGGTAGCGGTCGGAACTGTCATCCACCACGTCCACGCCCATCTCGGAGAACTGGTTGACCACGCGCAACACGCCGCGCTCGTTGCCGGGGATCGTCTTGGAGGAAAAGAGGAAAGTGTCGCCCTCCTTCAGTTCCAGCCCCTGGTAGCGCCCGCGCGCGAGCTGCGCCGACGCGGCCCGGCGCTCGCCCTGGCTGCCGGTCACCAGCAGCATCAGGTTCTCGCGCGGGATGTCGGCCGCCGCATCGGGGCTGACCACCTTCGGAAAGCCGCTCAGCACCCCGGTTTCCACCGCCACCTCGATCATCCGGCGCATCGCCCGGCCCATCAGGCAGATCGAGCGGCCGGCGCGTTCGCCGGCCTCGGCCAGCGTCTTGAGCCGCGCCACGTTGGAGGCGAAGGTGGTGGCCACGAACATTCCCCTAGAGGACGCCACCAGCGCCTCGATCTCGGGCCCGAGGGTCCCTTCCGAGCGGCCGGGATGGCGCGAGAACACATTGGTGGAATCACAGATCAGTGCCTGCACCCCGGGCCTTGCCACATCCGCCCAGAGCGCGTCGTCAAACGCCTCGCCGACCACCGGCGTGCGGTCGATCTTGAAATCCGCGGTGTGGATCACCCGGCCCTTCGGCGTGTCGATCACCAGCGCGCTGCTTTCCGGTATCGAATGCGACACCGGCACGAATCCCACGGTGAACGGCCCGGCGGCCGTCATCGCGGGCCAGGGCTCGGCCACCTGCACCGCGCGCGCGGGCTGGCCGCGCTCTTCCATCTTCAGCCGCGCGATGGCGGCGGTGAAGGGACGGGCATGGACCGGAACGCCCAGCTCTTCCCAGTAATGGCCGACCGCGCCCACGTGATCCTCATGCGCATGGGTGATGAAGATCGCCTCCAGCCGGTCGCGGTTCTCCTTCAGCCATGTGATGTCGGGAAAGATCAGGTCCACCCCCGGCGAGCCGTCCATGTCGGGAAAGGTGACGCCGAGGTCGACCAGGATCAGGCGCTCCTTGCCGGGAGCGCCCCAGCCGTAGACATAGGCGTTCATGCCGACTTCGCCGGCACCGCCCAGGGGAAGGTAGATCAGTCTCTCGCTGCTCATGTTTCCCGGTCCTTTTTCGTGTTGAATGCGTGAATCACGGTCAGCCCGTGCATGGTAAGCGTGTCGTCGAAGGCGTCGAACAGCGCCTCGGTCTGTTGGAACAGCGGCGCCAGCCCGCCCGTGGCCACGATCTGCATCGGGCGGTCGCGCTCGGCCTTGATGCGCGCGCAGATCTCGCGGATCAGGCCCACATAGCCCCAGAAGATGCCGGATTGCATGCAGGCCACGGTATTGGTGCCCACCACCCGCTGGGGCTTGGAGATGTCGACATGCGGCAGCGCGGCGGCGGCCTCGTGCAGCGCGGCAAGCGACAGGTTGACGCCCGGGGCGATCACCCCTCCCACATAGGCGCCGTCCGTATCCACCACGTCGAAGGTGGTGGCGGTGCCGAAATCCACCACGATCAGATCGCCGCCATACAGGTCATGCCCCGCCACGGTATTCACCAGCCGGTCGGGCCCGACCTGGGTGCCCGCATCCACGCGCACATCGACGGGCAGCAGGCAATCGGGCCGCCCCACCACCAGCGGCCTGGTGTTGAAATAGCGATCGGCAAGGACGCGCAGGTTGAACACCACCCGCGGCACGGTCGACGAGACGATCACGTCGGTGATGTCGGGCTCGATCTTCTGGAATGCCTTCAGCGTGGACAGCCAGACATAATATTCGTCCGCCGTGCGCTGGTGTTGCGTGGCCATGCGCCAGGTCGCCACGAAGCGCTCCCCGTCCCAGATCGAGAACACGGTATTGGTGTTGCCGCAATCGACAGCAAGCAGCATGGTCGGCTCTCCTCAGAAAAAGACATCCGCTGCGGGGATCGCCTCGCGGCCCCGGGCGCTGCGCAGCACCAGGTTGCCGTCCTCGTCCACCGTTTCGAAGGTGCCGGTGATCTCTTCGCGCGCGGTGCGCGCCGTGATCACCTCGCCCAGACGGGCGGCGCGGTCAAGCCATGCCGCGCGCAAAGGGCCGAATCCGTAGGTGGCGAAGTGGCGTTCCTGCCGGTCGAAGGCAACCGCCAGATGGGACAGAAAGGTTTCGGCGCCGATCTCCAGCCCGGTTTCCGTAGCCAGGGCCACCGGACGCAGGGCGCGCGGCTCCACCGCATCTGCCGGCGGGGCGGTGTGCAGGTTGACGCCGATGCCGACGGCGAGATGTGCAACGCCCTGCCCCGCCCCGATGCTTTCCAGCAGGATGCCCGCCACCTTGCCGCCGTTCAGCAGCACGTCATTGGGCCATTTGAGTGAAAGGGCCCGGTCGGATCCCAGCAGCCCGGCCAGCGCCTCGTGCAGCGCCAGCGCCGCCACGAAGGAGCGCAGCGCCGCCTGCGCGGGCGGGCCCTCGGGCCGCATCACCAGGGTAGCGGCGAAATTCCCCTGACCGCCTGTCCAGGCACGGCCGCGCCGGCCGCGCCCGGCGGTCTGCTCGTGGGCCATGATCCAGCACGGGCTCGCCAGCCCGGGCGCGCGCCGCAGGGCTTCGGCCATCGTGCTGTCGACGCGGTCCAGCACCACCCTGTCCACACCCTCGGGCCAGGCCGGGGCGGGCCGGAGCGCGTCAGTTGACAAGGGTTGCCGCCGCCGCCTGCGCCGCGCCCTCGACGCCGAACATGTTGATGATGCCCAGCAGCATGACCGCCGCGCTGACCATCAGGAAGCCCCAGAGCACCGGCGATGTGGAGCGATCGAGCGGCTCGGTCCGGTCATCGCCGAAATACATGTAGTAGATGATGCGCAGATAATAGAAGGCACCGATCACCGAGGCAATCACGCCCGCCACCGCCAGCCAGGCCAGCCCTGCCTCGTAGGCGGCGCGCAGCACGTAGAGCTTGCCGAAGAAGCCCAGCAGCGGCGGCACGCCCGCAAGGCTGAACAGCAGGATCAGCATCGCCAGCGCCCGGCCCGGCTCGGCCCTGGAATACATGTTGAGGGCGGAAATGTCGGTCACCGGGCGGCCGTCCTTCTCCATCGACAGGATGAAGGCGAAAGTGCCCACGTTCATCGCCACGTAGATCGCCATGTAGACCAGCATCGCCTCGACACCCAGCGCGGTGCCGGCGGCCAGCCCCATCAGCGCATAGCCCATGTGGGCGATCGAGGAATACGCCATCAGGCGCTTGATGTTGGTCTGGCCGATCGCCGCGATCCCGCCAAGGAACATCGACAGCACCGACAGGAGCGCCACGACCTGCTGCCAGTCGGCCACCACGCCGCCGAAGGCGTCGTGCAGCACGCGGGCAAAAAGACCCATCGCCGCGATCTTGGGCGCGGTGGCGAAGAAGGCGGTGATCGGCGTCGGCGCGCCTTCGTAGACATCCGGCGTCCACATGTGGAACGGCACCGCGGAGACCTTGAAGGCCAGCCCCGAGACCACCAGCACCAGCCCGATCAGCAGACCCAGGGCGGCGCGATCCTCGCCCGTGGCCTCGACGATCCCCGCGAACAGCGTGGTGCCGGTGTAGCCATAGACCAGCGAGGCGCCGTAAAGCAGCAGCCCCGAGGAGAGCGCGCCCAGAATGAAGTATTTCAGGCCCGCCTCGGTGGATTTGGCGCTGTCGCGCCTCAGGCTGGCCACGACGTAGAGCGCCAGAGACTGAAGCTCCAGCCCCATGTAGAGCGCCATCAGATCGCCGGCGGAGACCATCACCATCATGCCCACGGCAGCCAGCGCCACCAGCAGCGGGTATTCGAAGCGCAGGATGCCCCGGCGGCTCATGTAGTCCTGGCTCATCACCAGCACCGATGCGGCCGCCAGCAGAAGCGCCACCTTGGCGAAGCGGGCAAAGCCGTCATCGACGAACATGCCGCTGAAGGCCTCGCGCGTGCCCTCGCCCGACAGCCCGATCCAGGCCGCCAGGAGCACGAACAGCCCCGCCGTGGCCCAGACCAGAGGCGCGGCCATCCGGTCCTTGCCGGTATAGGCCGCCCCCACCAGCGCCGCCAGGGCGTAGACCGCCAGCAGGATCTCGGGAAGGATGATGTTCAGATCTGCCTGGATCATGTGCGGAATGCTCCGTTACTGCGCGCGGGCGACCATCGTGGCCGCCTCGTGCTGCGCCAGCGCGGTTTCGTGATTGGCGATCAGCGCCTCGACGGAGGGGCCGATGATGTCGGTGACGAGGCTGGGATAGACGCCCAGCAGCAGCGTCATCACCACCAGCGGCGCAAAGATCGCCTTCTCGCGGCGGTCCATGTCGGTGATGGATTTCAGGCTTTCCTTGATAAGGTCGCCGAACACCACCCGCCGGTAGAGCCACAGCGCGTAGGCGGCCGACAGGATCACCCCGGTCGCCGCCACCGCGGCCACCCAGGTGTTGACCTGGAAGGTGCCCATCAGCGTCAGGAACTCGCCGACGAAGCCGCTGGTGCCCGGCAGGCCCACATTCGCCATGGTGAACAGCATGAAGATCAGCGCATAGGCCGGCATCCGGTTCACGAGCCCGCCATAGGCATCGATCTCGCGGGTATGCATGCGATCGTAGATCACGCCCACGCAGAGGAACAGCGCGCCCGAGATGAAGCCGTGGCTGATCATCTGGAAGATCGCCCCGTCGAGGCCCTGC
Organism: Paracoccaceae bacterium; assembly: GCA_046541255.1. GTDB lineage: Bacteria > Pseudomonadota > Alphaproteobacteria > Rhodobacterales > Rhodobacteraceae > Rhodosalinus. The sequence continues at coordinate 18,312 of JBKHDP010000030.1, forward strand.
TGGTTCATCGCGAAGATTCCCATCGTCACGAAGCCCATATGCGCGACCGAGGAATAGGCGATCAGCTTCTTCATGTCCTCCTGAGCCAGCGCCACCAGCGAGGTATAGACGATCGCGATGGCGCTCATCCACAGGACCAGCGGGGTCAGCACCTCGGCCCCGACGGGAAACATCGGGATCGAGAACCTCAGGAAGCCGTAACCGCCCATCTTCAGCAGGATCGCCGCCAGCACGACGGAGCCCGCGGTGGGTGCCTGCACATGGGCATCGGGCAGCCAGGTATGCACCGGCCACATCGGCATCTTGACCGCGAAGGAGGCGAAGAAGGCCAGGAACATCAGCGTCTGCGCCCCGCCCACCACATGGACGCCCAGAAGGCTGAAGCTTTCGCTGCCGAACTGGTGGCGCATCAGGGTGGGAATGTCGGTGGTGCCCGCATCCACATACATCGCCACCATGGCCACCAGCATCAGCACCGAGCCGAGGAAGGTGTAGAGGAAGAACTTGAACGCCGCGTAGATCCGCGCCTTGCCGCCCCAGATGCCGATGATCAGGAACATCGGGATCAGCCCGCCCTCGAAGAACAGGTAGAAGAGCA
>JBKHDP010000031.1:0-18715 GCA_046541255.1 Paracoccaceae bacterium
GCACCTGCATGGATGCGCGCGGCCTCGCCGAGGGCGACATGATGGAAGGGCCGACCCGCTCGACGATGGATGAACTCGCCAAGGCGACGCTCGCCGCCGACAAGGTGCTGGTGTTCTGATGGCTTGGATGCTGACGCTCGCCGCCCTCGCGGCCGATCCGGATCGGTTCCACCTGATCGACGTCCGCGATGCCGAGGACTACGCCGCGGCGCATGTCGCAGGCGCCGTGCATATCCCGCTGGCCGACCTCGAAGACCGGGCGGGTGAACTCCCTGCCGGCAGAACACCCGTGACCATCTGCGGCAAGGGCGGCGGGCGGTCCGCAGAAGGCGCGGACATCCTGAACGGGCTCGGCCACCCGGACGCGCTCTGGCTCGAAGGCGATACGAACGGCAGGCGCGCCCAGCACAATAGCGCAGACCATCCCGAATGCGCCCGGCAGGAACGCCAGCATGACCACCGCGCCGACACCGATCGCGGCGCGCTCCCGGTCGGGACAGAGGTCTTTTGCCATGCCCCGGACGGCCTGGCGAGGCTCGCCACCGCGACGATCTTGAGCCCGTTCAGGGCGCCCTTCCCGACGGGACCTGGAGCCGGTCACGGCGGTCTGAGCTCTGAATTACGCGCACCCGCAAGCTCCCGCCGGGCGGGTGCGTCGACAGCAGCGTGCTTGCACGGCATGCATATCCTCCACAGGGGTCAGGCTTCCCGAGCCTTCGCCTCACGCCCTCGCGCGCCTGAGCCGCCAATCCCAGGCGCCCCCCGCAACGAGCGCCGCGAAGCCGGCGATCTCGACCGCAAGCGTGTAGTCGCCAAACAATGTCCAGACGATCAGGCCGAACCCGGCCGCCGCCAGCACGGCCGGCCCGACATTGCCGTGCCGCCGTATTCCCGGCACCACGGCAGCAACCGCCAGCAGCGCGAACAGCGCGATGGCGGCGGCCCAGATGCCCTCGTCAGGGTTCAGGGCGATCCCCGCCGTCGACAGGGCGATCACCAAGGCCAGCGTGCCGTAGCAGCTTGCCAGTGCCAGAGTGCTCGCGGCGAGGCCGATCCAGTCCGGGCCGGCGGTGGTTCCGCGCAGGCGTCGCATGTGCGCTCCTCCCTGTTTCGGCGATCAGAAACTCAGCGCGGCCGCCCCGGCCTTGATGCGCTCGTGCATCGCGCTTGCACCGACGATCTCGACACCCTCCATCAGGTCCTGCGGCCCGTAGCCCCGCGCCTTCACGCAGGGCGGGCAGGCCCAGAGCGTTCCGCCGCGCGACAGGAAGTCGGCGAGCAGGTCCTTCAGCGGCTCCATCGGATGGGCGTGAACCAGATCGGCGGCGCCACGCCGCACGATGTCCACCGCGTCCGCGGTCAGGAAGACCGACGCGGTCAGGCCCGCGGTGAGCCCGCCATTGACGATGGTGAACCCCACCGAGGCGCGCTCGTCCGTCGGGCCGTGGCTCATGATGACAACCAGTTCCTCTGCCATTGGGTCTCTCCCCGCCCGTTCGTTTCAGTCGATGCCCAGCGTGTCGCGCAGCAGCGCGGCAAAGGCCGGGCGGCCGGTATCCACCGCCGTCTCGAGGCTGGGCGCGTCGGAGAGTTCGGTCATGAACCCGAGGTCGAGCATCGACATTTCGGTGCCGCCGTCCTCGGTTTCGTAGAAGGCCATGTTGCCGCAGGGCATCATCGCCATGACCTCCAGGCCGGCCTCGACGATGTCGGGGCCGAGCGGCAGGTAGCAGACCTTCAGCGCCGTCACCTTGCCGCCCGCCAGCCCGAACTCGGCGAGGAAAAGCCAGTCCTTCTCGGCCTCGACATGCTCACGGATTGCGGCGACGGCCTCTGCGCGATCCATGTCGAGCTTATGAGTCAGGAACATCTCGTCGGCCATGGCCGCACCGCCCGCAAGGGTTAGCGCGGTCGCGAGGCCGGTCAGTGTCATCGGTTGTTTCATGGGGTCGATCCTCCTTGTCGGATGCCGGGCCAGATCTTGCATCGGCGCTGGCCGGGCATCTCGGTCGTCAGACTAGCGGGCCGGACGCGACCGGGCTTGACGGTTTCCTGATGATTTTCAGCTCAAGCCCCGAGAGCGGCGCAACGGCCTGACATCGCGACAGAATACCAATGTCCGGCAGCCGCAGGTCGTCAGGAAATCCCCACAAGACCCGCAAGCGCCACAGGCACAGGCAGAATAGACTGGGCACAATATCCAAAGACAGTCGTCTGGAGGGAACCGAACATGAGCATGGTAGACACGGCAACTGGCGATCCCCGGGAAGACACAGAATTCGTCCGCTTCTGGAATGACGTTCTGGCACCGAAATTCACCCGCTTTCGTCATGTCCTGGTGGGCGGGCTCACCTATCACAGCGAGGCGGTATTCCCGAAGCTGCCCGTCAGGGCCGGCGATCGGGTGCTCGACGTGGGCTGCGGCTGGGGCGATACGGCGGTGAAGCTCGCGCGGATCGTCGGGCCGGATGGCGAGGTGGTGGGCATCGACTGCTGCGACGCGTTTCTTGCAGATGCAAAGGCGGATCTGGGCAGGACGGGCCTGACGAACGTGACCTTCCTGCGCGGCGACGCCGAGGTGGCGCTTCCCGAGGGTTCGTTCGACTTCGTCTTCTCGCGCTTCGGCACCATGTTCTTTGCCAATCCGGTAGCAGGCCTGCGCAACATGCGCCGCGCGCTGCGCCCGGGCGGGCGGATGGTGCATATCGTCTGGCGCGACCGGGCTGACAATCCCTGGCTGTCGATGGCCAGGGACATCGTGCTGCGCCATCTGCCGGCGCCAGGCGAGGATGCGCGCACCTGCGGTCCCGGGCCGTTCTCGATGTCCGACGAGGCAACCGTGCGCAAGATGATGGAGGTCGCGGGCTACACCGACATCGAATTCGAGCGTGTCGACGCGCCGGTGCGGGTGGGCGACGACGTCCAGGACGCCATCGCCTTCCAGCTTGCCATAGGCCCGGCTGGCGAGGTTTTCCGCGAGGCGGGCGACCTTGCCGAAGCGAAGCGGCCCGAGATCGAGGCGGCGCTGGCCGAGGCCATCGACGCGCAGGCGCGCGACGCGGACGGCATCGTGATCGACAGTTCCTCCTGGGTCATCAGCGCGCGCAATCCCGGCGACTGATCGCGCATCGCGCCTGATCTCGGGCGCCCGCGTTGAGCGAGGCCCGGGGCTCTGCTATCCTGATCGCGTCCATCGATGCGGCGCGCGGTCGTCACCGGTCCCAGGCGCCGGGGAGAAGGAGGGCAATGGCATCGCCAACGGCCGGACTGTCGACCACAGTCGGGGGCGGTCCGGAAAGGACGGAGCAATCTGCGGGATCGGCCGGCGACACTGGCGGCCTCCTTCGGTTCGGCCCGTTCGAAATCGATTTCGACCGTTTCGAGTTGCGCCGCGAGGGAACGCCCGTCGCGGTCGAGCCGCGCACCTTCGATCTCTTGGCACTGCTCGCGCGCAATCGCGGCCGGACGGTGACGCGCGACGAGATCTTTCGCGAAATCTGGCCGGGGCGCGTCGTCTCCGATGCGGCGCTCAGCAGCCAGATCCGCGCGGCCCGCAAGGCGCTTGGTGACGATGGCAAGCGACAGGCCATCATCGCCACCGTCCATGGCCGCGGCTTCCGGCTGCGCCGTGCCGATCTCGCCACCGCCGCCCCGCACCACGCTCCGGCCGCCGCGATCGCTTCGGAGGCGCGGGAGGATCCGGCCCCCTGCGTCGTGGTGCTGCCCTGCGCCGCGCCCGGCGACGATGGCCGCGGCGCGGTGATCGCCGCCGGGCTGACCGAGGATCTCATCAACGCGCTCGCGCGCAATCGCTGGATGCGCGTGGCCACCCGCAGCTCCGCCTTTGCCCTGGGGCGCTCGGGCGAACCGCTTGACGCGATCCTGAACCAGCTTGGTGCCGATTATGCCGTCACCGGCAGCGTGCGCCTGGAAGGGGATCGTGTCCGCGTCACGATCCGGTTGACCGAAACGCGCGGATTGCGCTGCATCTGGTCGGACAGGTTCGACCGCAGGTTCAAGGACATCTTCGATCTTCAGGACGAGCTTTCGAGCCTCGTTGCAGGGCGTATCGCCAGCCAGCTCGGCATCAGCGAACAGAAGCGCGCCGCGCGGCTCAGGCCCGCCAGCCTGGGCGCCTGGGAACTCTACCAGCTTGGAACGGGAGAGTTCTATCGCTTCACCGGCGAGGGCAACCGGCGCTGCCAGGAACTGATGCGCCAGTCTCTGGGGCTCGCGCCCGACTTCGCGGAACCCTATGCCCGGCTGGCCTATGCGATGGTGCTGGAAAGCGTCTATTTCGACGGGCCGACGGACGAGGCCCACCTCGACGAGGCGCTGCGGCTGGCTCAACGCGCCACGGCACTGGACGATCAGGAGGCCAACACCTTCTTCGCATTGGGACGCGTGCAGCTGGCGCGCGGCGAATACGGGCGAGCGATCGACGCGCTCGAGACCGCGCTCGACCTCAATCCCTGCCACGCTCTGTCGCACTGCGGCCTGGGAGACTCGCTTGTCTCGGACGGCCGTCCCGAAGTCGCCATCCCCAGTTTCGAGCGCGCGCTCGCGCTCAGTCCGCATGATCCCTTTCGCTGGGCCTTCATGTCCTATCGCTCGCTCGCGCACATGTGCCTCGACGACCACGTGGAGGCCGTGCACTGGGCGCGCAGCGCAGCGCTGGTGCCCAACGCGCATTACTGGGCGCGCGCCATGTTGACCGCCTGGCTGGCCCAGTCCGGCAATCTCGACGAGGCGCGTGCAAACGTGCCGGCGCTCATGCGGGCACGCCCCGGTTTTTCCTGCGATTTCGCGCGATCCCGGCTATTCTTCGTTCGCGACCCCGCGCAATTGAACTTTTTCATCGACGGGCTGCACCGCGCCGGCGTGCAATAACAGACCCGCGCAGCGTCTGGAGAGGGGGATGCCCCTCTCCCCTGACCGCGTCGCAATATGCCAAGCGAGGCTACCTGTCCCGTCCCGGATGATCACATCGACCCTCGCCGACGGGCGTGTTTCGTGGCACGCTCCTCCCTCAGCGAGGTTCGGGACGCGAAGCGAGCATGCTGATCTCTCTTCACAAGCAGGCGACGACGACGCCGAAGATCCGCGCGGCGATCCAGGCGAGCGACGAGCCTGCCCGGGTGCTGGCGGACCGCCACGGCATCTACGAGCAGACCGTCTGGAAGTAGCTCAAGCCGCACCAACAGGCCCGACAAAGGAACGCACTCGATCACATGTCCAGACGATCAGACATTCCTTGCAAACCGAGCGGCATCCACAAAAGAAGGTTGGATATCAGGCCCATCATCGAGCAACGATGGACGATGGTGGATGAAGTTCCAGAAGTGGACACAGCCGTGGATACGCGTGAACTCTTTCACGCCAACTCCTTGGCAAAGAGGAATTCTTGCCGCTTGACGATACCCCCGCCGGAGGCACGGGGCCGCAGGGCCCCGTTCGCGCCCGCGCCAGCGGGCGCGCCCCTCACGCCGCCATGAGGCCCTGGCGCCGCAGCTCCGCCAAAGTCTCGTCCAGCGCGGTCCGGGCGCGCTCGATCAGCAGGTCGATCTCCTCCTCCGAGATCACCAGCGGCGGCGAGATGATCATCCGGTCGCCGACATGGCGCATCACCAGGTTGTTGGCGAAACACCGCTCGCGGCAGATATGGCCCACCATGCCCGGCTCGCCGGCGAAGGCCGCGCGCTTCGCCTTGTCCGGTGTCAGCGCGATCGAGCCCATCAGGCCGCGGATCGTCGCCTCGCCCACCAGCGGATGGTCCGCCAGCCCCTCCCATTTCGCCTTCAGATAGGGCGCCACCTGCTCACGGACGCGGGTCACGATCCCTTCCTCTTCGAGGATGCGCAGGTTTTCCAGCGCCACCGCGCAGGCCACCGGATGCCCCGAATAGGTATAGCCGTGATTGAATTCGCCCTGCCCGATCACCTCGGCCAACTCGTCCGAGACGATCGATCCGCCGATCGGCTGATAGCCCGAGCTCAGCCCCTTGGCGATGGTCATGATGTCGGGCTGGATGCCATAGGACTGACTGCCGAACCATTCGCCGGTGCGCCCGAAGCCGCAGATCACCTCGTCCGCGATCAGCAGGATGCCGTACTGCTTCACGATGCGGATGATCTCGGGCCAGTAGCTGTCGGGCGGCACGATCACGCCGCCCGCGCCCTGAACCGGCTCGGCGATGAAGGCGCCCACCCGGTCGGGGCCATGCGTCTCGATCGCCGCCTCAAGCTCGCGAGCGCGGGCCAGCCCGAATTCCTCGGGGCTCATATCGCCGCCCTCGGACCACCAGTTGGGCTGGCCGATATGGTGGATGTCGGGGATCGGCAGCCCGCCCTGGGCATGCATCGCCGCCATGCCGCCCAGAGAGGCGCTTCCCATCGACGACCCGTGATAGCCGTTGCGCCGCGAAATGATCTTGTTGCGCTGCGGCTGGCCCTTCATCGCCCAGTAATGGCGCACGAGGCGGATGTTGGTGTCGTTGGCTTCCGAGCCGGAGGAGGCGAAGAAGACATGGTTCAGATCGCCCGGCGCCAGCTCCGCCAGTTTCGCCGAAAGGGCGATGGCCGGCACATGGGTCGTCTGGAAGAAGGTGTTGTAGTAGGGCAGTTCCTGCATCTGCCGGTACGCGGCATCGGCCAGTTCCTTGCGCCCGTAGCCCAGATTCACGCACCACAGCCCCGCCATCGCGTCGAGAATGCGCTCCCCCTCGGAATCGGTGAGAAACACGCCATCGGCCCCGGTGATGACCCGCGCGCCCTTGGCCGCAAGCTCGCCCTGCGCGGTGAAGGGATGCATGTGGTGGGCGGCATCCAGCCGCTGCAACTCGGCGGTCGGCAGGTGGTTGGTGATCTTGTTCATGTGGCCTCCGCGCGCTGTGAAGAATGCGCCCGGCGGGTATGCCGGGTCCTTGCGGCGCAGAATATGATCAAATTTCTCGCTGTCAATCGAATCAGCCGGTTCCGGCCAGGGCGGCGCGCACATGCTCCATCCCCTGCAGCACGTCCTCGCGGATCGCCTGCGCCGCCGCCTCGGCATCGCCGGCGCGCATCGCCGCCAGGGTCTCCTTGTGCCGGTCGGGCAGGTTCTGCGTGCCGACACGCCCGCACACGACCCGCAAGGAGGGGCCGAAACGCAGCCACAGCCCGTCGGCCAGCGCCGCCAGAATCGGTGCCTGCGCCATTGCGTGGAGCATCGCGTGAAAGCCGTGATTGTGCCGCAGGTAGCCGCCCACATTTCCGTCCGCGATCGCGGCGTCGAGGCGCGAATCCTCGGCGGCAAGCCGCTCCAACCCGGCGGGATCGACATGCTGCGTCGCACGAAGGGCGAGCTGCGGCTCGATCGCGGCACGGGCGAAGATCAGCTCGCCCACATTGCCGGCCGTCAGGCGGGGAACGCTGACCCGCCGGTTGCCCTGGAACACCAGCGCGCCCTCCGCAGTGAGGCGCCGGATCGCCTCGCGGACAGGGGTCATCCCGGCGCCCAGATCCTCTGCCAGGCCCTGGATCGTCACTGGCTGCCCGGGCGCCATTTCGCCGAACAGGATGCGCCCTCGCAGCGCCCGGTAAACGGTTTCGTGGGCCGGCAGTCGTGCCGGGTCTGGCCCGTCCGGTGCCGCTTTTCCGATCAACGTCATGCGCGCCGCCCCCTTTCCCCAGCGCGCCGCTTGCGCGTTGCCCGCGGGCGTGAAAACATCCGAGTGTTGCCTTGCCGGCGATTATTTGATCAAATCCTTCGCCAAGGGGCAAGACGCCTCGCGATACCAACGGGAGAACAACATGAGCCACAGGATCCTGACCACCGCCGCAGCCCTGGCACTGGGTGCCGGCGCGGCCGCTGCCGACGAGGTCCGTGTCTACAACTGGTCGGACTACATCGATGAAAGCCTGCTCGACAAATTCGAGGAGGAAACCGGTCTCGAACTGGTCTACGACGTGTTCGACAGCAACGAGATGCTGGAAACCAAGATGCTGGCCGGCGGCTCCGGCTATGACGTGGTTGTGCCCACCGGCACCTTCCTGCAGCGCCAGATCTCGGCCGGCGCGTTCCAGAAGCTGGACAAGTCCAAGCTGCCCAATCTCGACAACATGTGGGACATGGTCGAGGAACGCACGGCCAAGTACGACCCGGGCAACGACTATTCCATCAACTACATGTGGGGCTCGACCGGCATCGGCGCCGACGTGACCCAGGTGACCGAGATCCTGGGCGAGGATGCGCCGCTCAACTCGCTGGAACTGGTGCTCAACCCCGAGAACATGGAGAAGCTGGCCGAGTGCGGCGTGCACTTCCTCGACGCGCCGGCAGAGATGATCCCGATGGCCCTGACCTATCTGGGCGAGGATCCCGACAGCCACGACCCCGAGGTGATCGCCAGGACCGAAGAGGTGCTGATGGCGGTGCGGCCCTACATCCAGAAGTTCCACAGCTCGGAATACATCAACGCGCTGGCGAATGGCGACATCTGCGTGGCGGTGGGATGGTCGGGCGACATCCTGCAGGCCCGCGACCGCGCCGCGGAGGCCGACAAGGGGGTGGATATCGTCTACAACATTCCCGAGGAAGGCGGGCAGATGTGGTTCGACCAGATGGCGATCCCCGCCGATGCCCCCAATCCCGAGGGCGCGCATGAATTCCTGAACTTCATCATGGATGCGCAGAACATGGCCGCCGCCTCGAATTACGTCTACTACGCCAACGGCAACAAGGCGTCGCAGGAATATCTCAACGAGGACGTGATCGGCGACACCGCGATCTATCCCGACGACGAGACGATGGAAAACCTGTATACCACCACGCCCTGGCCGCCGCAGGTGCAGCGCACCGTGACCCGGCTCTGGACCAAGATCAAGTCGGGCACCTGATCCCCGGCTTACCGCCCGCGCGCCTCGCGCGCGGGCCATTTCCCTACGGACAGTCCAGGACCTTCCGATGGCGCAACCCTCGCCCAAGCCCGTGTTCGCCCCGTGGAGCGAGCCCGACGCGAAACCGCTGATCCAGTTCCGCAACGTGACCAAGCGGTTCGGCGATTTCACCGCGATCGACGATCTCAGCCTCGATATCTACGAGCGCGAGTTCTTCGCTCTGCTCGGCCCCTCGGGCTGCGGCAAGACCACCATGATGCGGATGCTTGCAGGGTTCGAGGCCCCCTCGGAAGGGACCATCCTGCTTTCGGGCCAGGACATCGGGCCGGTGCCGCCGAACAAGCGCGCCGTCAACATGATGTTCCAGAGCTATGCGCTGTTTCCGCATCTCACCGTCTGGGACAACATCGCCTTCGGGCTGAAACGTGCGAAGATGCCGGCGAAGGAGCTCGGCGACCGGGTGGAGGAGATGCTGCGCCTGACCCGGCTGACCAAGTTCGCCAAGCGCAAGCCGCACCAGATCTCGGGTGGACAGCGCCAGCGCGTGGCGCTGGCCCGCAGCCTGGCCAAGGCCCCCAAGCTGTTGCTGCTGGACGAGCCGCTGGGCGCGCTGGACAAGAAGCTGCGGCAGGATACCCAGTTCGAGCTGATGGACATCCAGGAAAAGACCGGCACCACCTTCGTCATCGTCACCCACGACCAGGAAGAGGCGATGACGGTTGCCTCGCGCATCGCCGTGATGGACGAGGGCAAGCTGATCCAGGTGGCCACACCCGACGCGATCTACGAAACCCCGGCGACCACCTATGTGGCCGATTTCATCGGAGACGTGAACCTGATCGAGGGCACCGCCCGCCCCGAGCCGGGCGCCGAACCCGGTACCTGGCGCGTGCATGTCGCCTGGGCGGAAGGCCAGCCCGATATCGTCGGCACCACCTCGCGCGAATTCGCCAGGGGCCAGAAAGTGCATCTGGGCATACGCCCCGAAAAGGTGACGATCACCCCGGACAAGCCCGAAGGTGCCATCAATGCGGTGCGGGGGCGGATTCTCGACATCGCCTATCTCGGCAACATCTCGACCTATCACGTCGAACTGCCCTCGGGTCACGTGATCAAGGCGCAGGCCGCCAATACCCGCCGTATCGCCCGCCGTACCTTCACCTGGGAGGACGAGGTCTGGCTGAGCTGGACCGAGACGGCAGGCGTCTTGCTGGAGACCTGAGCGATGCGCCGTCTGGCCCTGATCGCGGTTCCCTATCTGTGGCTCCTGGCGCTGTTCCTGGTGCCCTTCCTGATCGTGCTCAAGATCTCGCTGTCGGATTACGCGCTGTCGATTCCGCCCTACACGCCGAGACTGGACCTGTCCGAGGGCTGGGACGGACTCCGCAGCTTCTTCGCGGCGCTGGATTTCGACAATTTCCGCTTCCTCACCACGGACGACCTGTACTGGAAGGCCTATCTGTCCAGCCTCCAGATCGCCGCCATTTCCACCTTCGTCACGCTGATCGTGGGCTATCCGATCGCTTACGCGATGGCCCGCTCGGCCCCGGAATGGCGGCCTACCCTGCTGCTGCTGGTGATCCTTCCGTTCTGGACCAGCTTCCTGATCCGGGTCTATGCGTGGATGGGGATCCTGTCGAACGAGGGGCTGCTCAACCAGTTGCTGATGGCGCTTGGCCTGATCTCCGAGCCGCTGACGATCCTGAACACGAACACCGCCGTCTATATCGGCATCGTCTACACCTATCTGCCCTTCATGATCCTGCCGATCTACTCGACGCTGGAAAAGATGGACGACAGCCTGCTTGAAGCCGCCGAGGATCTGGGTTGTTCCAGGGCGTCGGCATTCTGGCTGGTGACGGTTCCGTTGTCGCGGCCGGGCATCATCGCGGGCTGCTTTCTGGTGTTCATCCCGGCGATCGGCGAATTCGTGATCCCGTCGCTGCTGGGGGGATCGGAAACGCTGATGATCGGCAAGGTGCTGTGGGAGGAGTTCTTCAACAACCGCGACTGGCCGGTGGCTTCTGCGGTGGCGATCATCCTGCTGCTGCTGCTGATCGTTCCGATCATCCTGTTCCAGCGCAACGAACAGAAGCAACGAGAGGCCGAAGGATGAGCGCGGGGACCGGCAGATCCGGCACGGCCGCAGCGCGCGCGGCGGAGCGTGCCTTGACGGGCCGCCGGCGGGACCGGGTGGCGCGTCTTGCGCCCCGGGATCGGGCGGAGGCGCGGACATGAGGCGTTTCACATGGTTCAACGCCACCGCGCTGACGCTGGGCTTCGCGTTCCTCTACCTGCCCATGATCATCCTGGTGATCTATTCCTTCAACGCGTCGAAACTCGTCACCGTCTGGACCGGTTTCTCGACCCGATGGTACGCTGAATTGCTGCGGAACGAGGCTTTCCTGGACGCCGCCTGGGTCACCGTGCAGGTGGCGGTTGCCTCGTCCACGGTCGCCACGCTGCTGGGCACCATGGCCGCCTGGGTGATGGTGCGGGCCGGCCGCTTTCGCGGCCGCACGCTGTTCTCGGGCATGATCTACGCGCCGCTGGTGATGCCCGAGGTGATCACCGGCCTGTCACTTCTGCTGCTCTTCATCGGGATCGGGCTCGATCGCGGCATCTTCACCATCATCCTGGCCCATACCACCTTTTCCATGTGCTATGTCTCGGTGGTGGTCTCCTCCCGCCTTGTCAGCTTCGACCGGTCGCTGGAAGAGGCGGCGCTCGATCTCGGCTGCTCGCCCCTCGAAGCCTTCCGGCTTGTCACCCTGCCGATCATCGCGCCCGCCGTGATCTCGGGCTGGCTTCTGGCCTTCACCCTGTCGCTCGACGACCTGGTGATCGCCAGCTTCACTGCAGGTCCATCGGCCACCACCCTGCCGATCAAGATCTTCTCCTCGATCCGGCTGGGCGTCAGCCCCGAGATCAACGCGCTCTCCACCATCCTTATCGCCATCGTGACCGTGGGAGTCGTCAGCACCTCTCTGCTCACCAAGCGCGCTGCCGTCCGGCAGGCGCGGGAAGAACAGGCGGCGATCCGGCTGACCGGATGAGGCGGATCGTCGAACCGGCCGCCTACGGGTCCGAAGCGCTCGCCCGCTGCTTCTGGGCGGAGACCGTCAGCCCCCCCGACTGGCCCGCCCCGCCAGAGGGCGAAAGCCGCGCGGATGTGGCGGTGATCGGCGGCGGCTTCACCGGCCTTTCGGCCGCGCTGCATCTGGCCGAGGCCGGGGTGGAGGTGGCCCTTCTGGAGGCCGAACATGCCTTCTGGGGGGCTTCGGGCCGCAATGGCGGCTTCTGTTGCCTGGGCGGCGCCAAGGCATCGGACAGGCTACTCGAGCACCGCCATGGAATCGAGGGGCGCCGCGCCTGGCGGCGCACCGAACGCGCCGCGGTGGAATGCGCCGGCGGCCTGATCGACCGGCTGAAGCTGGAGGTGGATCGCCACTCCGAAGGCGAGACCCTGCTCGCCCACCGCCCATCCGACTGGCAGACACTGCAGCATTCCGCGCGGCGCGTCGAAGAGAATTACGGCGTCACGCCCCGCCTGATACCGGCCGAAGACCTCGCCGCCGAGGGCCTCGGCGGCCCGTTCCACGGGGCGCTCACCGTCCCGCTGGGCTTCGCGCTCAACCCGCGGAAATACGCGGCCGGGCTGGCGGCGGCGGCCGAGGCGGCGGGCGCGCGGCTCTTTGCCCGCGCCCCGGTTCGGCATATCGGTCGCAACGGCCCCGACTGGGTCCTTCACCATTCCGGCGGCACCCTGCGGGCGAGGCGCGTGGTGATCGCCACCAATGGCTATTCCTCCGAGGACGTGCCCCGCTGGATGCGGGCGCGCTACATGCCGGTCGCCTCCAACGTGATCGTCACCCGCCCGCTCACCGGGTCGGAACTGCAGGCGGCGGGCTGGACCAGCGCCCAGATGGCCTACGACACCCGCCACCTGCTGCATTACTTCCGACTGATGCCGGACAACCGCTTCCTTTTCGGAATGCGCGGCGGACTCCGCGCCACACAGCGCGAGACCGCCCGGCTTGCCCGCCGGATTCGCGCCGATTTCGAAATGATGTTCCCGGCCTGGGCCGGGGTGGAAACTCCGCATCTGTGGTCCGGGCTGGTCTGCCTGACCCCCACCCTCACGCCCTATTTGGGCCCGGTGCCCGACATGCCGGGAGCCTTCGCCGGCTTCGGCTATCACGGCAACGGGGTCGCCATGGGCAGCTACGCGGGCCGCCTCCTCGCGGACCTCGCCCGGGGACGCAGGCCTGATCTGCCCTGGCCCGACGCGATGCGACGAACGCCCGGGCGCTTTCCGCTGGGCCGCTGGCGCCGTGCCGTGCTGGTGCCCGCCTATGCCGCGATGGGCTTGCAGGACCGCTGACACGGGAGGCATCGCCCCTCGCGACGTTCCCGCCAGGAGGAAAGGCCCGGTCAGCCGCGCGGATCGAGATCCGATTTGGCGCGGCTGCGCAGGCCGATCTGCCGCTCGCGCCAGATGATCACGCCGCCCGCCGCGATGATCAGCCCGGCACCCGCCAGCATCTGCCCGGTCGGCACCTCGGCGAAAACGAAATAGCCGATCGCGAGGGCAAAGAGCATCGAGGCATAGTCGAACGGCGCCAGCACCGACGCATCGGCATGGCGATAGGCCGCCGTCAGCATGATCTGGGCGATTCCGCCAAGAAGCCCCGCCATCACCAACAGCACCGCCTCCGTCGCACTGGGCCAGACCCAGCCGAAAGGCGCGGTGAGCGCCGCGAAGCCGGTAGCGGTGAGCGAGAAATAGAACACGATGGCCGCGGTTTCGTCGGTCTGGACCAGCCGGCGGATATGGATCTGCGCCAGCGCCCGCAGCGCCGCCGAGGCCAGTGCCAGCCCCGCGCCCAGCGCCGCGCCCTCGGTGGCGGAGCCGAGCGACAGCCTTGGCCAGAGCACCACCAGCACCCCGGCAAGCCCCAGCGCCACCGCCGTCATGCGGAACAGGCGCAAGCGCTCGCCCAGCATCAGCGCCGCGAGAAGCACCGTCAGCAGCGGCGCGGCGTAGCCGATGGCGGTGACGTCGGGCAGGGGCAGCATCCCCAGCGCGGCGAAGGTGCAGCCCATGGCCGATGTTCCGATGATTCCACGCCAGACATGCCCCATCGGCCGGTTGACCCGCAGCCCGGTGGACAGATCGCCGCGCAGCGCCAGCCAGCCCACGATCACCGGCATCGCGAAAAACGACCGGAAGAACACCGCCTCGCCCGGCGGCACACGGCCCGATGTCGCCTTGACGAGCGCGGCCATGACGATGAACAGCAGGACAGAGACGAGTTTCAGCGCAATGCCGCGCGCTGGATGCATGGGAACCATCCGGAAGGGGACCGGCGGCAGCCATGCCCAAGGGCGGCGGAAAGGTCAAGCGCACCGGGACATCGGCGGATTTCGGCAAGATCGCGAAGTTGTGAGCCGGCGTGGGTGCAACCGAAGGCGGTGCGCCCCACGTTGAGCACAGGGCGCATCCTGCGCACCTGTACTGCAAAGACAATCAAGATCGAGAGGCCAGAATGACCACACGCAGTTTCCTCGCCCTGACCGGCATCCTCGCCGGCTTCGCCGCACCCGCCCTGGCCGGAAATGCGGACCCCGCCCCGCAAGACGCGGAAATCGCCACCCCCGCGGTTCCGCCCACACCCGCCAGCCCGGACTGGACGGGCGGCTATGTCGGCGGTCAGCTGGGTTATGGGAATGTCGATACCGATACCGGAGCCGACGGCGACGGCGCGATCGGCGGCCTGATACTGGGCTATGACTATGATTTCGGCGGCTGGGTTCTTGGCGGCGGGCTGGACTACGATTTCGCCGATATCGATGTCGACGGCGCCACCACGCTGGAAAACGTGCTGCGGCTGAAGCTGCGCTCGGGCGTCGATCTGGGCAATGGCGGGCTGCTCTACGGGACCGGCGGCTTCGCCCGGGCAGACACCTCTTCTCTGGGCGACGATGACGGCTGGTTCCTCGGCGCCGGCTACGAGCATCGCATCACCGAGAGCTTCTCGGTCGGTGGCGAGGCGCTCTATCACGAGTTCGAGGATTTCGAGGGCAGCGGCATCGATGTCGACGCCACGACGCTTCAGGTGCGCGGCACGTTCCGCTTCTGATCGCGACCCCGCTTGAAACAATCGCACAAGGGGCGCCCCGGGGGGGGCGCCCCTTTCGCGTAGTCAGGCGGTCATTCGGCCGCGTCGCGCCGCGGCAGCACCCAGCCCGGGCGCGGGAAATGGCAGGTATAACCGCCCGGGAAACGTTGCAGGTAATCCTGGTGCTCGGGCTCGGCCTCCCAGAAATCGCCCGCCGGTTCTAGTTCCGTCACCACCTTGCCCGGCCACAGGCCCGAGGCCTCCACATCGGCGATGGTGTCCAGCGCCACCTGTTTCTGCGCCTCGTCCACGTAATAGATCGCCGATCGGTAGCTCATCCCGATATCGTTGCCTTGCCGGTTCGGCGTGGTCGGATCGTGGATCTGAAAGAAGAATTCCAGCAGCTGCCGGTAACTGATCCTGTCGGGATCGAAGAGGATCTCGATGCCTTCCGCATGCGTGCCGTGATTGCGATAGGTCGCGTTGGGCACGTCGCCGCCGGTATAGCCCACACGGGTGTCAAGCACCCCGGGCAGCTTGCGGATCAGCTCCTGCATGCCCCAGAAGCAGCCTCCTGCCAGCACCGCGCGTTCCTCGGTCATGTCACGTCCTCCACTTGATCCAGCCAGGCCCCGTAGCCCTCGGCCTCCATGTCGTCGCGATGCACGAAGCGCAGCGCGGCCGAATTGATGCAGTAGCGCAGGCCACCGCGGTCCCGAGGCCCGTCGGGGAACACATGCCCCAGGTGGCTGTCGCCATGGCGCGAGCGCACCTCGGTACGCGCCATCCCGAGGCTCCGGTCTTCCAGTTCGACCACATGGTCCGGCACCAGCGGCTTGACGAAGCTCGGCCAGCCGCAGCCGGACTCGTACTTGTCGGCCGAGGCGAAGAGCGGCTCTCCCGACACCACATCCACGTAGATCCCCGGCTCCTTGTTGCCCAGGTAGGCGCCGGTACCGGGACGCTCGGTGCCGTTTTCCTGCGTCACCCGGTATTGCTCCTCCGTCAGCGCCGCGACCGCCTCGGGTCGCCGTTCGTAATCCGTCATCCGCGCCACTCCTTTCATCCTTTCCCCTAAAGATGGCACGCGGCAGGGAAAATCAAACCCCCGGCCCATGACCGAGCCGCGCCACGGCCCAGCGCGCGGCATCCGCCACCGTCGGATCCTGATCCCCGCAAAGCCCGCGCGCCACATCCAGAAGCGCCGGATCGCCCGAATTGCCGATGGCGTAGAGCACGTTGCGCACGAAGCGGTCGCGCCCGATCCGCTTGATGGGCGAGCCCGAGAACCGCGCCCGGAACCCGGCATCGTCCAGCCGGGCCAGCTCGGCCAGCGGCGGCGCGCGCAGATCGTCCCGCGCATGGTACTTCACCTCCCGCGCCGCCACGGCGAACTTGTTCCAGGGACAAACCGCCAGGCAATCGTCACACCCATAGATCCGGTTGCCCATCCGCGCGCGCAGCGATTCCTCCACCGGGCCACGATGTTCGATCGTCAGATAGGAGATGCAACGCCGCGCATCCAGCCGGTAGGGCGCGGGGAAGGCCTCGGTGGGGCAGATGTCCAGACAGGCCCGGCACGAACCGCAATGATCTCGCTCGGGGGTATCGGGCGGCAGTTCAAGCGTGCTGAAGACCGCGCCCAGGAACACCCAATTGCCAAGGCCGCGCCCGAGCAGGTTGGTATGCTTTCCCTGCCAGCCCAGCCCGGCGGCCTGCGCCAGCGGCTTCTCGGCCACCGGGGCGGTATCCACGAAGACCTTGACCTCGCCGCCGCCCTCGGCGATCAGCCAGCGCGCCAGCCGCTTGAGCCGTTTCTTGACCACGTCGTGATAATCGCGCCCCCGCGCATAGACCGAGATCGCCCCACGGTCGGGCCGGCCCAGCACCGCCAGCGGATCGTCCTGCGGCGTGTAGCTCTCGGCCAGCATGATCACGCTGCGCGCCTCGGGCCAGAGCGCCGCCGGGTTCTCGCGCCAGGCGACCCGCTCGGCCATCCAGCCCATCTGCCCGTGATACCCCGCAGCCAGAAAGCCCCGCAGCCGTCCCGGCAGCGCGGGCACCGCATCGGGCCGGCAGATGCCGCAGGCGTCGAACCCCTCCTCGAGGGCCCGCGCCTGCAGCCGGTCCTTCAGCGCCTGTCCCATGCTTCTTCTTGGCACAAATATCCATGACGCGGCGCCGGCAACCCGGGCGGCACCGCAACGCTCTCGCCGGCAAGGTGGGTCTCGACCCACCCTGCAGGCAATTCAGAAGTCGAGATCGGCATAATGCGCCGGCGGCGGAAAGCCCGGAACCTGATCGGCCAGGATGTTCCGGAAAGCCGGGCGCGACTTGATCTTGGCATACCAGTCCTTCACCGCCTCCTGGCGGTTCCAGTCCACATCCGAGATGTAATCCAGCGCCGACAGATGCGCCGCCGCCGCGAAATCGGCCAGGGTCATCACGTCACCGGCCAGCCAGCGGCGGTGATCCAGCAGCCAGGCCATGTAGTCCAGGTGATACTTGATCTTCTGGGCTCCGGCCTTGACGTTCTTGCTGTCCGGATAGCCCTGCCCCATCACCTTCTTGTTGACCCGCTCGTAGAGCAGCTTCGAAGTCACCTCGTCGTGGAACTTGTCGTCGAACCAGCCCACCAGCCGCCGCACCTCGTAGCGCGCCTCGGCGCCCCTGGGCATCAGTGGCGGTTCGGGATAGGCCTCATCCAGATACTCGCAGATCGCCGTGCTTTCTGCCATCACCATGCCGTCGATCTTCAGAACCGGCACCTTGCCGGCGGGATTGCGGCGCAGGAAATCCTGGTCCTGCTCCCAGTAGCGTTCCTCCACCAGCTCGCATTCGATCCGCTTTTCCGCAAGGCAAAGCCGCACCTTGCGGCAGAACGGCGAAAGCGGGACGTGGTAGAGCCGGGCCATGAAGTTCCTGCACAAGCGTTCGGGGGGTGGTTGCCCCTACTTGCCGCGAAACGCGCCCGCATTCAAGCATCCGCGCCGCGCGGGCGGATGATCGCCGGCGGCCATGGCTCTCGATGCGCGCTGCCGCCCGCCGCCCGATCTCGATCGGTCACGGAGACTGGAAGCAGGCCGCCCGCCCATCCGCGGCGATCAGCGCGGCGCCGTCGCGGATCGACTCGGCCCGCCGCCGCAGCCAGCCCGGAGGCTCGACCGCCGGGCGGGACTTGGGCGCAGGCAGCACCGCGGCCAGCCGCGCCGCCTGCAGCGGGCTCAGCGCATCCGCATCCACCCCGAAATGGTGCCGCGCCGCGGCCTGCACGCCGAACACGCCCTCGTCGAACTCGGCCAGGTTCAGATAGACTTCAAGGATTCGCCGCTTGGGCCAGGCCGCCTCCATCATCGGCGTCATCACCGCCTCCAGCGCCTTGCGGCCCCAGTTGCGCCCGTGCCACAGATAGGCGTTCTTCACCACCTGCTGACTGATGGTGGAGGCCCCGCGCCCCGCGCCCTCGGCAAGGGCGGCGCGAATGGCCACGATGTCGAATCCCCAGTGCAGGCAGAAATTGGCGTCCTCCGCCGCCACGACGGAACGCCGCATCACCGGCGCGATCCGGTCAAGCGGCACCCATTCGCGTTCCACGCCGCCCAGCCGGCGCGCCTCGGAGAAGATGTAGGGAGTCGTCGGCGGGTTCACCACGCGGTAGAGCAGGACCGCGAGGATCATCAGCGCCAGCGCCCAGACCAGCACCCGACGGACCCAGCG
>JBKHDP010000032.1:0-18530 GCA_046541255.1 Paracoccaceae bacterium
AAGGGCCTCTTCCTCGAAAAGGAAGGCAAGGGCCGGGGCGGTCAGAACGCCTTCGGCCTCTTGCAGGAGAGCGGCCTGGTCGTCGGCCGAGGCCGCCAGAGGCCCTGAGGCCAGTAGTTGCCCTGCCAGGCGAGGCCATGCGTCGCGAGGAGCCTGCGGCAGGTGTTCGAGCAACAGGTGGATCTGCGAGCCGCGCCGCATGGCGGCCGCCTCGTCCAGCGCGTCGGGCCCGCCCAGCGCCTTGGCCCCGCCCAGATCCGAAGGCAGGAGCGTTTCCGCCGGCGGCGCCATGACCGGGGGCGGGTGGCGGAACAGTTCGGGCAGCGGCGGGTCTGTCCGGGGGGCCGAAGCATCGGGGCGGATCTGCGGGCCGGTCCAATCGCCGTGCTCCAGCCGCAAGCCCTCCCCGGCTTCGTCCTCCGCGAACATGTGGGTCACACGACTTGCGCCCAGCTTCTCCATTCCCGCCTCGACGATCTGGTACCAGCTTGACCCATCCTTGGGCAGGTCTCCGGCCGCGGTGACGATCAACCAGCTTTCCGCCCGGGTCATGGCGACATAGAGCAGCCTGTCGCGTTCCTGCCGCTGTGCCTCGATCGCCGCCTGGCGCGCCTCGCGCAGCAGTGCCGGGGCATCGTCCACCGCGGTGCTCCAGGCGACGCCATTTCCTGCGGGCAGCACGAGATCCTTGATCTGGATGTCGCGCCGCCCGCAATCGGGCAGGAACACGACGGGCGCTTCGAGCCCCTTGGCGCCATGCACCGTCATCACGCGGATGCGGTTGCCCGCGCTATCCATCTGGCGCTTCACCTCCACCTCGTCGGTCTGCATCCAGCGCAGAAAGCCGGTGAGGCTGGGGATCTCGTTGCGCTCATAGGCCAGGGCCTGGGCCAGCAGCGCGTCGATTCCGTCTTCGGCCTCGTCGCCCAGGCGCGCCAGCAATCGCCGCCGCCCGTCATGGCGCACCAGGACGCGTTCGATCAGGTCATAGGGGCGCAGGAAATCGGTCTGCCCCATCAGGTCGTCGATCAAGGCCAGCGTTCCGGGAAATTCTGCCCGCCGCCGGTTCAGAGCCTGCCAGAGATGCGGCTCGGTCCGGCGGTGGGCCAGGTCGAACAATGCCTGTTCGTCCCAGCCGAGAAGCGGCGAGCGCAGTGCGGTGGCCAGCGACAGGCTGTCTTCCGGCGTGGCGAGAAAGGCCAGAAGCGCCGCAAGATCGCGCACCGCCAGTTCACCGCCCAGTTTCAGCCGATCCGCCCCGGCGATGGGCAGGTTCTCGGCCTTGCAGGCGCGGATCAGTTCCTGGAACAGTTCCGACCGGCGCTGCACGAGGATCAGCACGTCGCCCGGTTGCATCGGGGTCATGCGCCAGCCCTCGCCGACCTTTTCACGCGGCAGCGGCGTGTCCGCGTCGATCATGTCGCGGATGCGCCGGGCGATGCGCCGTGCCAGCCGCACCGCGTGATGCTGCTGGCCCAGCCGATCCACCGGGTCGAACCACGCCTCGGGCTCGGGCGTCGCGGCCTTTTCGACCATGGGCCAAAGGTCGACCCGGCCCGGCATGTCGTGCTTGAAGGCGCGATGCGCCTCTTCCTTGCGAAATCCCGCCGCTTCGCGGCCCTCGAAAGTGGCATCGACCAGGCGCAGGATCGCATCGGAGGACCGAAAGGAATATTCCAGCGTCATGCTGCGCAACGGGTCCTGGGCGGCGGCCAGTCTTTCGGCGAAATCGGCCTGCATCCGGTCGAATTCGCGCGGGTCCGCGCCCTGGAAGGAATAGATCGACTGCTTCTTGTCTCCGACCACGAAGATCGTGCGCCTGACGCCGGGACGCGCACCTTCGCCCGAGGTGAATTCGCGCGCCAACCGTTCGATCACTTCCCACTGGGCCGGACTGGTGTCCTGCGCCTCGTCCACGAGGATGTGATCCAGCCCGCCATCGAGCCGGAACAGAACCCATTCCGCGACCGCAGGATCCGAGAGCAGATCGCGGCTGCGAAGGATCAGATCATCGAAATCCAGCCAGCCCCGGCGCTGCTTGGCAGCCTCGTAGGCAGAGAGGAACGGCCCGGCAAAGGCGTGGAGCGCGTGGGTCTTGCGGGCGGCGGTCAGCGCGAGGCGGGCTTCGCGGGCCGCTTCGACCCGCTGCATGAGGTCTTCCAATGCCGGCAGGTCGTCGCCCAGCGCCTTGCGGCCCTTGCTGGTCGGAAAGGCCCCGATCTTCGCGGCGAACGGTGCTTTGGTGTCCGCGCCGAACAGGAATACCGCTTCCAGCGCCGGCAGTGCCGCCCAGCCCGGCTGTACCGCCGCCAGCCTGGCGGCATCGCGCTGATCTTTGGTGCCGCTGCCCGCCAGCGCCTGTACCGTCCTGTGCAGCAGATCCGCCTCGTCGCCCAGAAAGACGCTGCCGGCGATGGCGCTTTCGTCCGTGCCGGGCGGAAGTCCGAAGCGGCCAAGGATCTGCGCCTCGTCCACGGGTTCGGCGAAGGCGCCGCGCCAGCGCAGGATCTCTCGGGTCAATCGTTCGAAATCCGGCTCCGAGCTTTGTTCGGCCACGGCGCGAACCAGGGCCGCTTGCGGCCCGGAAGCCATGTCCTCCACGATCTCGGCCCGCAGCAGGGCCGCGGCGCGATCCTCGATCTCGGTGAATTGCGGCGAAACACCTGCCTCCAGCGGAAAGCGCCGCAGCAGCCCGGCACAAAAGGCATGGATCGTCTGGATCTTCAGCCCGCCCGGGGTTTCGATCGCCCGGGCGAAGAGCGTGCGGGCGCGGCGCAGTGCCGGGCCGTCCACCGGGCCATCCACGCCAAGATCGCGCAATGCGTCGCGGAGGTCACCATCGGGGCGCATCGCCCAGTCGCCCAGCCGCCGGAACAGGCGGTTCTGCATCTCGGACGCGGCGGCCTTGGTATAGGTCAGGCAAAGGATATGTTCGGGCGACACGCCCGACAGCAGAAGCCGCGCCACCCGGTCGGTCAGGACGCGGGTCTTGCCCGATCCTGCATTGGCCGCCAGCCAGGTCGAGGCCCCGGGTTCGGCGGCCTGAACCTGCCGTTCCGTGGCGTCGTCGCGGGGCGTCATGTCAGCCGCTCCTTTTTCGGCGGGTCGGTGATTTCCCACTCGCCGAAGCGGGCAAGCTGATCGTAATCGCCGGGCTCGTCATCCCTTTCCATCGCGCGGCGCGAGGGAAAGCCGCTTTCCGGGCCTGAATAGTGACTGATCAGCTTGTGCAGCTCGGCCCAGACCCTGGAGGTGGGCTCGTCTTCCAGCGGCGCCGGCAGTTCTTTCGGGCTGGCGCCAAGGCCGATATAGACCGCGCGGGCCACTTCCGCCGGATCCAGTTCCTCGAAGGCGCCGCGTTCGGCCATCGCGGCTTCCAGAAGCAGTTGCTTGTCGAAATGCCGCTGCTGCTTCTTCGAGGGCGGCGCGCCGGTCTTGTAGTCGTAGATATGCAGCCGGCCGTCATGGCCCATGTCGATCCGGTCGGCCTTGGCGGTCAGGGTGAAATCGAGCCCGGCGAGGTCTGCCGCGCCCTTGCATTCGAACTTTGCCGGCTTGCCAAGATCCTGTCGTGCGGCTTCGGTGACGAGAAACCAGTCGGCAACCCGTTCCAGGCGCGCCTGCCAGATCGCGCGGGTCGCGGCCCAGGGCAGTTTCGCCTCGAGAACGGATACCGTTTCGGCCAGAAACGCATCCCGCGTCATCAAGGAGGGGTCTGCCATGGCGCGCTTGACAAAGCGTTCCAGCACCTCGTGCGCGACGATCCCGCGCAACAGCGCGTCGGGCGCGCGATCCAGAGGCGGCAGCGGCTCCAGCCTGAGCACGCGGCGGGCGTAGATCGCGTAAGGATCGCGGATCAGCCTCTTGATCTCGGTCACCGACAGCCGGCGCGGCCTGGCCTCGGGGGGCGGGCAGGGTGCCGGGCGAGGAGCAGAGGGCGTCTGCCCCGGCGCCTCGATCTGGCGGGCGCGCGTCAACCAGACCGTCCCGCGCTTTCGCATCTCGCGCAGCGCCGTGTCGCCGCCCTGGTCGGGCAGACCGCCCAGCAGGTTGATCAGCCGGTTCACCCAGCGCGACGGCACGGTTTCGGCCTCGTCGGATCGGATGGCGCGGGTGAGCCAGACCTCGGGCGCGCCGATGGCCTGCTGGAAGTCATGCGCCGCAAGGCCGATGCGCCGTTCCGGCAGCAGCAACCCGGCCCGATGCCGCAGCGCCCGGTTCAGCCAGGGATCGGGCGAGGGGCTTTCGGGCCAGCTGCCTTCGTTGAGCCCGCCCAGGATCACCAGGTCGGCCCCCTGCACCCGGGCCTCCAGCGTACCCCAGATCCGGATCAGCGGATGGGCGGGAGCGATGTCGCGCACCTCTTCGCGCGAAAGCACCGCCGCGAAGAGATCGGCGTAATCCATCGCATCGATCGGGCCGCCCAGCCCGGCTTCCTGACGCAGCGCCTCTACCACCTCGAAGGCCTTGCGACCCGCGGTTTCCTCCCAAAGCCTGCCCGACCCGGTGCCGGCATGCCCTGCCGCGATCCGCTCTGCCAAGTCGAGGTGCCGCTGCAACCGGTCGGCCAGGTCGCGCGGGGCACGGTCTTCCCTGTCGCAGAAGCAATCCACCAGCCAGCGCCCCCAGGCGGGTGCTGCATCCTCTTTCCGACTCGTGATCCAGGCCCGAAGCGTTTCGGCCGTCGGCTTCGGAACCGAATTCTTGCGCAGAAAGAGTTCCAGCTCGCGGGTCAGCAGCAGGTGCCGATTGCGGCCCTCGCCGCTATGGGTCAGCGGGTGCTTGAGCAGCGTCAGAACCAGTTCAGAGGAGAGATCCTGCCGGAAAAGGCTCGAAACATGGCGCAGGAAGCGGCCCGGCGGCGACAGTTGCAGCGGCAGACCCGCGCTGTCATCCGGCAGGATGTCCCAGCGATCGAGCGCCGCACCGACCTGCCGGGTCAGCGCCCTGTCAGGGGTGATGAGCGCGGCGCTGGTGCCGTCCTCCGCCGCCTGCCGCAGCCGCAGCGCGATGGCCAACGCTTCCTGCCTTTGCGAAGGCGCTTCCAGAAGGGTCAGCCCTGCGGTGGCCTGTGCCAGGTCTTTCAGCCTCGGCCCCTCCGACAGCCATTGGTCAGTGACCGGAGCCGGCCTCAATGCGAGCGAGACAAGGCGGTTTCGCGCCGGGTTCGAGACCGGAGCGTCGTGCCACGGCAAGACATCCGACGGCGCGGCGTCCAGCGCCTCCATCAGGCGGCGATAGCGGAATTGCGGGTGGTCCTCGGCGGCCAGGGCGTCGCCCATGGTCTCCCAGACGTCCGGGGGAAGGTCGAAATCGAAGCCGGGCAGCACCACCGCGCCTTGTGGCAATTGCGCCACCGCCTGCATCAGCAATGCCGTCGCGCCGCGCGAACCGGTAGAGCCCGCCACGATCACCGGATGGCCTGGCGGATCGCGCCGCCAGGCCGCGATCCGTCGTTCCACGACCATCCTTTGCCGTGCGGCGTTGTCCGGCGCTTCGCCGGCGCGATCGAAGAATTCCTGGACGATGCGCAGGAAGGCTTGCGCGCGTTGCCAGTGGCCCGACTGGTCGGAAACGTCCAGCTGCGTCACTGTTTCGGGAGAAACGCCCTCGCCATGCATCTCATCCATGAGCGCGGCAAGGCTGTCGGCCAGATCGTAGAGCGCGCTGCGCGGGGCGAGATCGGGCTGCGCCTTCAAGAGACGCGCTACAAGTTGCACCAGTTCCAGCCGACGCCGCAGCGGCGGAACGGGGGGCGGAATTTCGGCAAGGTCGGCGACATCGCCCAGATCAGTCACAAGCCCGACACGGGGCAGCAGGCAGGGCGGCCCGGCATCGAAGATGTCGCGGATCCGCCGCGCCATGCGGCGCGTGTTCACGATCAGTTCGACCCGCGCCAGCGCCTCCGGCGGGGCGTCGCCCAGACGGGCACGCACCCCTTCCACCAGCGATTTCGGAAAATCCGCGCCGGGAGCAAGCCCGAAGAGGCGCGCGCGGTCGGTCGGGTCAAACACGGCTCTGTTCCAGCATGGTTTCCGCCAGCACGATACCCTCGGGCCGGCCTACATCGCACCATAGCCCGGGGTAGCAAAGCGCGTGAACCCGGCCCTCGGCCAGCATCCGGTCCCACAGCAGGTTGAGCGAGAAGACGCGCTCGGGGACGGTTTTCAGTGCATCCGGCCGGATGATCTGCACGCCGGTATAGACCAGCCCGGAACCGCGTTCGGCCCGACCCTGCGCATCGACCCGGAAATCCCCGGTGCCGTCATGCCCGAAAGCCGTTTCAGGCGGGATGCACATCAGAAGCGCGTCCATCCGCTCGGGCATCCAGGCCTCTTGCAGGAGTTCGAGAGGGTTGGGGCCGGACCAGACCGCATCCGTATTCATGGTGAATACAGGCCCCGGCCCAAGCAACGGCAGCGCCGCGCGCAGGCCGCCGCCGGTTTCAAGGATGTCCGGCTCTTCCCGTGACAGGGCCACTCCGCGCGGCGACAGATGACGGGCCAGCATCTCGGCCTTGTAATGCAGGTTGGCCACGATGCGGCGCGGCCGGATCGCCTCGGCCAGATCGAGCGCGTGGTCCACCAGCGGCTTGCCGCCAACCTCGATCAGCGGTTTCGGGCGGTCCACCGTCAACGCGCCCATCCGGGTGCCGAAACCGGCGGTGAAGAGCATCACGGCATCCGGCATCGGGCCTTCAATCCTTTCAGGTGACAGTGGTCGGGCGGCGGCAAGGCATCCTGCATCAGCCGGGCGATACCTGCCAGGGCGGGATGGGCGAGATCTTTCTGAAGATGCCGCCAGACCCGCGGTATCAGGTCGATGTAATGCGGCTTGCCACGCAGTGCGGCGAGCCGGGCAAAAATGCCCAGGATGCGCGTATTGCGCTGCGCCCCGAGGATTGCGATGGCCGAGCCAAATTCGTCCCTGTTCCGGCCCGACTCGCGCAGGTAGAATGTCAGCGCGGCTTCGGCAGCCTTGGTGCCGACGTCGCGCCGTGCATCCTGCAGCAGCGAAACCAGATCATAGGCCGGATGCCCTTGCATGGCATCCTGGAAATCCAGCAAGCCGACACGGCCGATGCCCGCACCCGCTTCGCGCCAGACAAGGTTCTCGGCGTGGTAGTCACGCAGGATCAGGACATCGGTTTCGGCGGCATGGTCCGTCAGAGCTGTCTCGAAAGCGGCGATGGTCTCGGCTTCCACGGCATCTTGCCCGGCATACCACTCGAAGGCCGGGGCGATCATTCCGGCCAGCCGGCGGGGAGTGGCCGCCTCCAGGTCTTTCGGCGGAGGCTGGCGATGCAGCGTCAGGAGAACCTCGGTTGCGGCGAGGTAGAGACTGGTTTCGCGCTCGGGCTGCAGCGTCGCGATACGCGCGAATACTCCGTCTCCAAAATCCTCCAGCAGCAGCAACCCGGTCTCCGCGTCCTCGGCCATGATCTCGGGCGCGGCCAGACCGCATGCCCGCAGATGCCTCGCGATTTGCAGGAAGGGCCGGACATCCTCGCCATGTGCCGGGTCGGCATCCATCAGGATCGCCGTGTCGGAGCCGCGAAACAGCCGGACATAGCGGCGCATCGAGGCGTCGCCCGCCAGCGGTCGGTGCCGGGCTTCGCCCCAGCCGACCGAGCGCAGGAAGGCCGCGATGAGGTTTGCCCGGTCACTCATCGGTGAGGCCAGCCAGCCGGCCGTCCCAGACCGGCGCCTCCCAGGCCAGCGTCAGCAGCCGGGCCTCGGCGGCCTGATCCGGCGTGAAATCGAGCCGCAGCGCATCCGCCGGCCATGTACCGCCCAGCCGCTCCGGCCATTCCACGAGGCAGATCGCCGTTTCGAACGCCTCGTCAAGCCCGAGTTCCGCCAGTTCCTGCGGATCGCCCAGCCGGTAGAGATCGGCGTGCCAGATCTCGCCCGCCGGCACCGCGTAGCTCTGGACCAGGGTGAAAGTGGGCGAGGGGACATCCTCCGGGACGTCCTGCAGCGACTGGATCAGACAGCGGGCGAAGTGGGACTTTCCCGCCCCGATCGGCCCCGACAGCAGCAGCGTGTCGCCGGGCCGAAGGCGGGCGCCAAGCCGCGCCGCGAGGCGGCACGTATCCTCTGGCGTGGCAAGGCGGATCTGCACGGGGCTTCGGGACATGGGCCGACAGTATCGTTCCGGCCCGCCGCTGCAAGCCGGATCATGCGCCGGCGGTCTCCGGTTCCGCACCGGGCAAGCCGGTGGCCGCGTCGCTTGCGTGATGGAAACTCACGAGCAGGGCGCCACCCGGCAATCCGGCGGTCCGCACGATCAGCGGCAAGCCGTCCTTGCGCCGGATCTCGGCCTGCCGCGGGTCCCGGGGGCCGCAGCCTTCGGCGACCTCGTGGAGCGACGCCCAGCCGATACCGGGCTTGCACTCCGTCTGCCAATCGCGAAGCGCGCTGGAGAGCGTCGTCTCGGTGAGGCCGGATTCCGGATCGGTGTTCCAGAGACGGCGATAGGCCGCGTTGGTCAGCGTCAGGTGTCCCATGGGCGAGAACACCGCAACGGCGTCATCCAATCGGTCGAGCACCGCCTGACTCAGGTCCAGCTCGGTGCGGAAGCGGCGGGCGAGCGTGATCTCGGAAGTGATATCCTCGAAAAGGAAGGCCACGCCACCATCCGGGCTGGGCCGAGCGGTCACCCGGTAGGTGAGGCCCGAGCCCATGGCCCAGGTCTCGGAGGCGCCTGCCTCGCCGGGCGTCTCGAACAGCTGCCGGATCGATTGCCGCCAAGCGGCGTAATCCCTGGGTTCGGGCATGATCCGGCGGTCGCGCAGCGTGTCGAAGAAGCGTGTCAGCGTGGGGCGGGCACTGAGGAAATCGACGGGCAGCGAGGTCAGATCCATCAGGGCGGGGTTGAACATGACCAGCCGCTGGTCCCTGTCGAAAATCGCCAGGCCGGTTGCGAGTTCGGCGAAGATCCGGGTCAAGGACTGCACGAAATTGCGCTGCGCGGTTTCGGCATGCACAACCGCCGCGACATCGATCGCGTAATGCATCCATTCGTTGCCGGCGCGGACCGAGCGGATGTCGTACCAGAGCGGCTCGGGCTGGCCGGGCACATCCAGGCGCCGCCTCAGCACCCGGTTGTCGATTTCCAGGGTGGGCAGGTGGAAAAGGACCGGAATCGTCTGGCTGTCATCCGCAACGATCCGGTCCGCCAGCTTGCGGTAGGCCCGATTGGCCCAGAGCGGAGTCCCGGCCGGATCGCTGCGCCAGGCGGGGTTGGGCGAGTTGGCCGACATGCGCGCAAGCTGATCCCGCTCGGCCCGGGCAAGGATCAGGCGATGCCGCTCTCCCAGGGTCGAGGGGCGGTCGCAAAGTCGCGCCGAGAGAGTCCTTCCATTGCGCGTGAAATGCAATTCGCCTGGATCTTCGGGATGGGTGGCATGCAGCGCGAGCCCGTCTCCGACCGTTTCCATGCGTTCGGGCAGGCAGTCGAAGCGAGGAAGCAAGGCCGCGCGGAACGCGGCCCAGTCCGGGTCGGATACATCCAGAATGCACCGCGCCTCCGGGCTGGCATCGACAAGCCCGGTCGAGTCGAAGACGAAGACCAGGGATGCGGGCGCCTGTTCCCGCGGCGGGAGGGCCGCCTTCTTCGGGCCGGGTTTGCGCGTCAGCCAGAGGACCAGCCCGGTGGCCGCAAGACAGCCCGCCAGGATCGCCAGAATCACGTCAGCTGCAAGATGGGTCATCCCCGCCCCGATCCGTTCCACGCGGAGAATCTTGCGGCAAGTTGGTTAACGAAGTTTTAAGGGCGCCGATCAAGCCTTCAGCGGGCGGTTCCGGCCCAGGCGGACGGGAGCATCCCCATGCACCGCGTCTATCTTGCGTCTTGGCCAGACCACCTCGACGATGGCGCCGCGGCGCGGGTCGTCGCGCTTGCGCGGCATCGCGGGATCGCTGCCATTGGCAAAGCTGAGTTCGGCGCCCGAACGTTCCAGCAGGGTCTTGGCGATGAAGAGCCCAAGCCCCATGCCCTCGTATTCGGGCCGGGCCCGGCGCTCCTGCTCGCTGCGGCGGCTGCGCATGAACGGATCGCCGATCCGGCCGATCACGTGGGGCGGGAAGCCGGGGCCGTCATCCATGATGCGCACCGCGATTTCGTCGGAACTCCAGGCCGCCTCGATCCATACATTGGCGCGGGCGAAATCCACCGCGTTCTGGATCAGGTTGCGCAGCCCGTGGATGATCTCGGGGCGGCGCAGGATCGCGGGAGGCTGCGGTTCCGCGCCTTCGCCCCGGCGTTCCTCCTGATGGATCGTCTTGCCGCGCGACATGTGCGGCTCGGAAGCCTCACGCAGCACCTCTGTCAGAGGCGCCTGCTGCATGTGCAGGTCTTCCTTTCCGGCCCGCCCCATGGAGCGCATGATGTCCCGGCAGCGATCGGCCTGATCGCGGATCAGCGCCGCGTCCTCGCGCAGATCGGGCCTGTCGTCCAGCTCTTCCATCAGTTCGGCGCTGGTCAGCTTTATGGTGGCCAGCGGCGTACCCAGTTCATGCGCCGCGGCGGCCACCACCCCGCCCAGATCGGTCAGCTTCTGTTCACGTGCGAGTGCCATCTGCGTGGCGGTCAGTGCATCCGACATCGACTGGATCTCGGTCGCCACCCGGCGCGAATAGACCGACAGGAACACCAGAGCGATGACCAGCGCGAACCAGTTTCCGAAGACGAAGATCTGCGGCATGCCGAGCACGTAGCCCTGTTCCGTGCGCAGCGGAAAATGGTACTGGGACAGTCCCGAGACGATCAGCACCGCGATGGCGCCCAGGAACAGGGTCGAGCGCAGGGTGAGGACCACCGCGGACACGGTGACCGGGCCCAGCAGCAGAAGCGCGAACGGGTTGTTCAACCCGCCCGTCAGGAAAAGCAGGAAGCCCAGTTGCAGAAGGTCGAACAGAGACATCAGCATCGTCTCGCGCTCGGACAGGCGCTTGCTTTCGGGGAAAACGAAGATCGCGATCAGGTTCGCGATCACGGAGGCGCCCACGGCCAGCAGCGCAAGCCCGAGTTCGATCTGGATGTCGAAGACGCGGATCGCGACATAGATCGCCGACAGCTGGCCGACGATGGCGATCCAGCGCAACAGGATCAGGGTTCGCAACCGGATCCAGTTGCTTCGGGTGCGGCCCGGCAACTGGCCGAGATCGGTGTCGCTCATCTGTGCGCTTGTGTCCCTTGCATGTGACCTCTGGATTGTTAGGTGTGACAGGAATAGCAAGCAACGCAAGGTTGGGTATCCGATGACCCGCAATGTCGCGATCGGTGCGGCCGCCACGCTGGCCCTTATGCTCACTGCCACCTTCGCTGCTGGCGAAGGGTGGATCTCCAGGCTGTTCGGCGGTGGCGAGCAGGATCGTTTCGCCGAGTGCCGCACGGGCCAGGTGGCCGGTGGCGCGGGACAGATCGGCGGGGATTTCACCCTGGTCGATGCGCAGGGCGAGACGGTCACGAGCGACGAGGTGCTGACAGAGCCTTCGCTGCTCTATTTCGGCTACACCTTCTGCCCCGATGTCTGCCCGCTGGACACCGCGCGAAACGTGGCGGCGGTGGAGATCCTGGAAGAACGCGGCCAGATGGTGACCCCGGTCTTCATTTCGGTCGATCCGGCCCGCGACACGCCAGAGGTGGTCGGCGATTTCGCCGCGAACCTGCATCCCAGGATGATCGGGCTTACCGGCTCGGAAGAGCAGGTTCAGGAAGCGAGCAAGGCCTACCGGACCTATTTCAAGCGCCACGACGACACCGAGGACGACTATTACCTCGTGGATCATTCGACGTTCAGTTACCTGGTCCTGCCCGATCATGGTTTCGTGGAATTCTTCCGGCGCGAGCTCGGTCCCGAAGAGATGGCCGACGCGATCGGGTGTTTCCTCGAAAACAGCTGAAACCGCTTGTGGTTTGACCAATCCTCGGCGTGGGGCTAAGTGTCGGTTGGAATTGACACGCTTCTGGAGGAAGCACGTGGCCGAAACCTCGCTTGACCTTGGGCCTGATCCGTCGCTGTTGCTGGTGGATGACGACGAGCCTTTCCTGCGTCGCCTCGCCAAGGCAATGGAAAAACGCGGATTCAGCGTCGAGACGGCGGACTCGGTTGCCGGCGGCAAGGCGATCGCGACCGCGCGACCGCCGGCCTATGCGGTTGTCGATCTTCGGCTCGAGGACGGCAACGGCCTCGACGTGGTCGAGTTGCTGCGCGAGAAGCGTCCGGAGTGCCGGGTCGTGGTGCTGACGGGATACGGTGCCATTGCCACCGCCGTGGCCGCCGTGAAGATCGGTGCGACGGATTACCTGTCGAAGCCCGCCGATGCCACCGACATCACCAATGCACTGCTGGCCCGGGGCGACGACCTGCCGCCGCCGCCCGAGAATCCGATGAGCGCGGATCGCGTCCGTTGGGAGCATATCCAGAGGGTCTACGAGTTGTGTGATCGAAACGTGTCGGAAACGGCACGGCGATTGAACATGCATCGTCGTACCCTGCAGCGCATCCTCGCCAAGCGCAGCCCGCGCTAACCGGCCGCTTCCGGCGGCGCGCAGCCCGCATCCGGGCGCCGCGCGCTCGACGGGCAGTGGCGGAGCACGGCCTCGATGATGGCGGGCTTGCGCAGCGGTTTCGTCAGATAACCATCAAGCCCTTCGGCCAGGATCGTCTCTCGGTCGCCGGTCATGGCATGCGCGGTCAGCGCCACGATCGGCACATGCCGGCCGCTGCCGCGTTCCGCGTCACGGATGTGACGGGTGGCCTCCTTGCCGTCCATCCGGGGCATCGAGATATCCATGAAGATCAGGTCCGGGCCGAAGCTGGCATGGCGTTCCAGGGCTTCCAGCCCGTTGCCGGCGAATTCCAGATCGATGTCGAGCGCCTTCAGCATCTTGCGCAGCACGAGCTGGTTCGTGCGGTTGTCCTCGGCGGCCAGCACGCGCATCCGTCGCAGCGCGGGCGGGACGGGCAAGGGAGGCGTCGCGTCGACCTGCGTTGCGGGCAGCGGGGCGGGGCCGGTCCCTGCCGTGGTCAGGGCCGTGCGCAATTCGGTCTGGCAGGCGGGCTGCGGCAGCAGGTGGATGCCCAGATCCTCGGCCTCTGCCGGGTCGGGGGCATCGCGGGGCATGGCCAGCAGCAGCACCGGATCGGTCCGGCCTTCGGCGCGGAGCCTCCGGGCCAGGGCTACACCGTCTGCCGACGGCGGAGCATGCGCGGCCAGCAAGATCCGGGGCGGTTCGTCACCGCTTTCCTCGGCCGGCGGCAATGTGGCGGCCTCGGCCACCTCGACACCCAGCGCCGTGACCTGGCGGGCCAGGATGTCCCGGCGGGCATCGTTCGGATCCACGATCAGCGCGCGAAGCCCGCTGGTGGCGGGATCTCCCTGCCGGACATCCTCGGCGGGATCGTGGGGCAGGGGAATGCGGAACCCGAAGCAGGCACCCTCGCCCGGTCTGCTTTCGACCCAGACCTCGCCGCCCATCAGTTCGATCAGCCGGCGCGTGATCGCAAGCCCCAGCCCCGTGCCCTCGTAGGCGCGGTTGCGATCCGCGTCGACCTGGTTGAACTCTCCGAAGATATGTTCCGCCATCTCGGGAGAAATGCCGATGCCGGTATCCTCCACGAGGACATGCAGATTGCTGGTGTCGCCGTCTCCGGGCAGGCCGGTCACCCGAACGATGACGTGCCCCTGCGTCGTGAACTTGACCGCGTTGCCCATCAGGTTCGTCAGGACCTGGCGCAAGCGCCCCGCATCGCCGACAAAGCGCCGGGGCATGAACATGTCGTAATCCACCAGCAGCGCCAGTCCCTTGTCGCGCGCGGTGGGCTGCAAGAGCATCACCACCTCGTGGATCGCCTTTTCAAGGTCGAAGGGCCCCGGGTGCAGCACAAGCTTGTCGGCCTCGATCTTGGAGTAGTCCAGCACGTCGTTGATGATGACCAGAAGTGCCTCGCCCGAATGGCGGATGGTGCGCACGTAGAGATCCTGCTCCTCCGTCAGGCCGGTATCCTGCAGCAGTTCGGCCATGCCCACGACGCCGTTCATCGGCGTGCGGATCTCGTGGCTCATGTTCGCGAGGAAGGCGGATTTGGCGCGATTGGCCGCCTCGGCCCGTTCGGAGGCGATCTCCAGCGCGCGCTGCTGGTCCTTCAGATGCGTGATGTCGACCCGCAGGCCGACACGGCCGCCATCCGAGGTTTCCTTTTCGAACACGCGGATCCAGCGGCCGTCACCCAGTTGCAGCTCGACCTCGCGTTCGGCGCGCCGGTGGTCTTCCAGCCGGTCTTCCAGCCAGGCTTCCTCGCGCCCGAGGGCCTCGGCATACTGGCCGTGGCGCAGGCCGTGGCGCAGGATTCTCTCGAACGTGGCGCCCTTTACCATCGCGTCGGCGCTCTTGTCGTAGATCGCGCGGAACCGGCTGTTGCAGGTCACCAGCCGGTCATCGCCGTCAAACAGGACGAAGCCGTCGGGGAGTTCCTCCACCGCCGACCACATCCGCATGAGTTCGGTGATGTCCACCGCCAGGGTGACCAGCCCGCCATCGGGTGTGCGCCGGTCCATGAGTTTGATGAAATGGCCTGACCACAGGCGGATCGTCTCGGGCGGGATCTGCGGCAGATCCCAGCGTCCGAGCATCCGGGCGCGCCAGGACGCGCCCGATTCGCCCTGCAGATCGACGATGCCCTCTTCCACCATGACATCGACGATATGCGCGAAGCTGGCTCCGGGGCAGATCGACTCCAGCCCGTCGAAGATCGACAGATAGGCGCGGTTGGCCAGTTCCAGGCAGCCCTCGGCATTGAACATGGCAAAGCCGTCGCGCACGGTTTCCAGCGCCTTCCAGAGCTGGGTCTCGACGATTTCGATCTTCTGATTGGCGGCGGTCAGGTCCGATTTCACGCGGAGGTTCTCGTCCCGGACGCTTGCCACTTCGGCACGGGTTTCGACGATCTGCTCCGACAGGACTTTCGCGTGTTGCCCGAGCTTGCGATTGGCGGCGAAAAGTTCGGCCTGCTTGACCTCCAGCAGCCGTTCCGCGGCCAGCCTCGCACGCCTTTCCTGTTCCAGCTTGCTGGCCAGACTCATGGCCGGCCTCCGCCCCCGCCCTTCCCTGTCTGGCAAAGAATGGCGCGCAAGGGTGAATCGGCGATTAACCGACAGGGCCGGAATCGTTGTCAGACTCACCTGTCCGTGCAACCATCCCGATACTCAGGGTGAGGAAAGTGCAGATGTACCGTTTTCTGGCTGCCGTCCTTCTTTTGGTATCTGCCATGGCGGCTGCTGCGGACAGCCCGATACCGGAACGGCGGGTGGTGGTGACGCAGGATGTCGATTTCTACGGTTCCGACCTGCAGGCCCTGTTCGACACCACGCGCGAGGCCTGCCAGCGCAGTTGTCTCGCCAATCCTGAATGCCAGGCCTTCACCTTCAACACGCGGTCGAACGCCTGTTTTCCGAAAGGCGCGATCTCCGAGAGGGTGGCTTATGAGGGCGCCGTTTCGGGCGAGGTGATCGACACCCCCGATGCATTGCGCGTTGCGGCCGAGGCGCGCGTGGCGGAGATCGAATTCCTGCGGCCGGAGGATCTGTCGGCCGCGCGCCGCCAGGCACAGGAATTGGGAATGCGCCACCCGGGCGGCAACTGGGCGCCGCAAGTGCTGCTGGAGACCGCAAGCGCCCGCGAGGCCGAGGGCAAGATCTCCGAGGCGCGGCACTGGATCGGCGCCGCGCTGTCGCAGACCGACGCCGCCGATCTGTGGCTGGATTACGCGCGTCTGTCGCGCCGTGTCGCCGAGGAGGATCGCGCCGCTGCCCGGGAAAATCCCGAGCGCGCGCTGAGCGCCGCGCTCAACGGCTATCTGCGCGCCGGCAATACCCCGCAGCAGGTCTCGGCGCTGGTCTCGCTTGCCCGCTCGCTCGAAGCCGCGGGGCGCGGGCGCCAGATGATCCCGGCGCTGCGGCTGGCCCGGGGCCTTCAGCCGCGCGAGGACGTTGTCTCGCTGCTCGACCGGGCGGTGGCGCAATACGGCTTCCGCGTCGCCGATCATCGGGTCGAAAGCGATCAGGCCAGCCCGCGGCTCTGCGCCGAGTTCACCGAACCGCTGGCCGAAGGGGTCGATTACACGCCCTACCTCCGTCTGCCGGTTTCAGGCCTGGCCGTGAGCGCCGAGGATCGCCTGATCTGCGTGGAGGGCGTCGAACATGGCAGCCGCTATACCGTCGTCTTCCGCGAGGGTCTGCCCGCCGCCAGCGGCGAGACCCTGACCCGGAACGTTGAGCTGCGGCTCTACGTGCGCGACAGACAACCCTCGGTCCGCTTCCCGGGGCGGTCCTATGTGCTGCCACGGACCGAGGAGGCGGGTGTTCCGATCGAGACGGTAAATCTCGATACCGTGGATCTTCTTCTGCGTCGGGTCAGCGATCGCAACCTGCTGCGCGCGGTGCAGGAGGATTTCTTCGGCCGGCCGCTTTCCTACTACCAGCAGCAACGTTTTGGCGAGGAGATCGCAGAAGAGGTCTGGCGCGGCACCGGCGAGGTGCGGAACGACCTGAACCGCGACATGACGACCCGCCTGCCCATGGCCGAGGTGGTGGCGGAACTGCCGCCCGGGATCTACGCGCTCACGGCCTCGGTTCCGGGGGTGGAATCCTACGACGATCCGGGGGCCACGCAATGGTTCGTGCTGTCCGATCTCGGCCTGACGGCGATGCAGGGCAATGACGGGCTGCATGTCGTGGCGCGCGGCCTTTCCGATGCAGAGGCGCGCGAGGGTGTGTCAGTGCAGCTTCTGTCCCGCGCGAATGCCGTACTGGGCGAGGCGGTGACCGATGCGGAGGGCCAGGCAAGGTTTTCCGCCGGTCTCACCCGGGGGGAAGGTGGCGCCGCCCCGGCCATGGTGGTGGCGCAAGCGGGTGAGGAAGATCTTGCCTTCCTGTCGCTGACCGAACCCGCCTTCGATCTGTCCGATCGCGGGGTGGAGGGCCGCGAACCGGCCCCGCCGATCGACGTCTTTCTGGCCACCGACCGGGGCGCCTACCGTCCCGGCGAGGCGATCCATGTGACCGCGCTGGCGCGCGACGCGCAGGCCGAGGCCATCCCGGGCCTTCCGCTCACCGCGATCCTGATCCGGCCCGACGGGGTGGAATACAGCCGCCGCACCTCGCCCCGCGACGTGGCGGGCGGCCATGTGTTCCGTCTGCCGCTGGGGCCTGGTGTGCCGCGCGGCGCGTGGCGGCTGGAGGTCAGGGCCGACCCGGACGCAGCCGCGCTGGCCAGCCTGAGCCTTCTGGTGGAGGATTTCCTGCCGGAGCGGATCGATGTGAGCCTGTCGCTGCCTGAAACGCCCTTGCGTCCCGGCGAGAACGCGCAACTGGATGTGGAGGCGCGCCATCTCTTCGGCGCACCTGCCGGCGGACTGCCGGTCGAGGGCCAGGTGCGCGTGGTGCCGCGCGACCGGATCGAGAGCTTTCCCGGCTATGTCTTCGGCCGGCATGACGACCGCCCCCAGCCGCGCACCGCCTGGTTGCCCGAGGGCACGCATACCGATGCGACCGGGCGGGCGGCGATCTCGGTTGATCTGCCAGCGCTCGAGGGGGCGGGCCTGCCGGCGGAGGCCATTTTCGCCGTAGCCGTTTCAGAGGGGTCGGGCCGCCCGATCGAGCGCGACTTGACCCGCGCGCTGGCGCCTTCCGGGCCGATGATCGGGATCCGCCCCGAGTTCGAGGGCGTGGTGCCCGAGGGCAGCGAGGCCGGATTTCGCCTGCTGGCGCTGGGCCCGGACCTGCAACCGCAGCCGATGCGCCTGCGCTGGACGTTGAACCGGGTGGAAACCCGTTACCAGTGGTACCAGTTGCATGGCAACTGGAACTGGGAGCCGACCACCACCCGCACGCGGGTCGCCACCGCCGAGGTCAGCCTGGGCGACGAACCGGCCCGCGTGGCCGCCCCCGTGGATTGGGGCCGCTACGAACTGGTGGTGGAACGGATGGATGGCGACCATGTCGCCTCGTCCACGGAGTTCCATGCCGGCTGGTTCGCCCCGGCCGATGCCTCGCAGACCCCCGATACACTCGATTTGTCGCTCGACGCCGAAAGCTATGCGGTGGGCGAGACCGCCACGCTGCGGATCGTGCCGCGTTATGCCGGCACGGCGATGGTGGCGGTGATGTCCGACCGGCTGATCTCGATGCAGGCGATAGAGGTGCCCGAGGGCGAGAGTGCGATCCCGCTGGAAGTGACCGAGGATTGGGGCACAGGTGCCTATGTCACCGCGCAGGTGATCCGGCCGATGGAGTCCGAGGCGGGCCGCAACCCGGCGCGGGCGCTGGGCCTGGCGCATGCCGCGGTCGAGCCCGGCGCGAAGCAATTGCAGGTCTCGCTCGATACGGCGGCGCAGTCCGATCCCCGCGGGCCGCTGCGCGCCGCGGTACAGGTGGAGGGCCTGGCCGGGGACGAGCAGACGCATGTGACCGTCGCCGCGGTGGATGTGGGCATCCTGAACCTGACCGGGTTCGAGGCCCCCG
>JBKHDP010000033.1:0-18404 GCA_046541255.1 Paracoccaceae bacterium
GTTTCGGTTCGGATCGGGGACATTCTGACGCGGCGTTGTGGTTGAGCTTCGAGCGGATTTCCGTAACGTCCGCCCCGACGTGTCGCCCGGCATAACGCCCGCGACCCGTCAAGCCAAGGCTTGCCGGAGGTTGCCATGCCCTATCGTTCCCCCGTCGAGGAGTATCGTTTCCTGCTGGATCACGTCGTGGGCTACGATCGCGTGGCCGCGACCGATCGGTTCGGCGATGCCAGCGCGGATGTGGCCACCGCCATGCTGACCGAGGCCGGCAAGCTTTGCGACGAGGTGCTGGCGCCGCTGCGGCGGCCGTCCGACCTGCATCCGGCCCGGCTGGAAAACGGGGTGGTCCGCACCCCGCCGGGCTTTGCCGAGGCCTGGGGGAAGATGGCCGAGGGCGGCATCCTGGGCATGACCGCACCCGCCGCGCTGGGCGGGTCGGACCTGCCGATGGCCCTGGCGTCGGCCGTGCATGACATGATGTCGGGCGCCTGCCTTGCCGCGCAGCTCACACCGTTGATGGTGCAGGGACAGATCGATGCGCTGAATCATCATGCGGAGGACTGGATCCGCGAGCTCTACATCCCGAAGCTCGCCAGCGGCGCCTGGGCGGCGACGATGAACCTGACCGAGCCGCAGGCGGGCTCCGACGTGGGTGCGTTGACGACGCGGGCCGAGCCCAATGGCGATGGCAGCTATGCCATCACGGGGCAGAAGATCTACATCTCCGGTGGCGACAACGAGTTCACCGAGAATGTCAGTCACCTGGTTCTGGCGCGACTGCCCGACGGGGCGCCGGGCACCAGCGGGATCAGCCTGTTCGTGGTGCCCAAGTTCCTGCCCGACGAGAGCGGCGCGCCCGGCGCGCGCAACCGGGTTCAGGTGGTGGGGCTGGAACACAAGCTGGGCCTGCATGGCAGCGCCACCTGCGTGATGAGCTATGACGGCGCCACCGGCTGGATGGTGGGCGGGCCGCATCAGGGCATGCGGGCGATGTTCACCATGATGAACAATGCCCGCCTCGGGGTGGGCATCCAGGGCATCGGCGTGGCCGAGGGGGCCTGGCAACATGCCATGGCCTATGCGGCCGACCGCCGGCAGGGCCGCAGCCCGATCCCGCAGGGAAGCGGAAGCATCGTCGATCACGCCGATGTGCGGCGCATGCTGATGACCATGAAGGCCGAGATCTTCGCGGCCCGGGCCATCGCTGCCGCCTGTGCCACGGCGATCGACCTGCAGGCCGCCACCGGCGCGTCGGACTGGGCCGCACGGGCCGCTGTCCTGACCCCCATCGCCAAGGCGTTCGGCACCGATACCGGGGTGAAGGTGGCCGATCTGGGCCTGCAGGTTCATGGCGGCATGGGCGTGATCGAGGAGGCCGGCGCGGCGCAGTTCCTGCGCGATGTGCGGGTGACCACGATCTACGAGGGCACCAACGGGATCCAGGCGATGGATCTCGTGGGCCGCAAGCTGGCCGATGGCGGCGAGGCGGTGCAGGCGCTGCTCGACGAGATCGAGGCCGAGGCCGAAGCGGCCCGTGCCGTCCTTCCCGACCTGGCCGAGCCGGTCTGGCAGGCGACCGAGACGCTGCGCGAGGCCACCGAGGCGCTGCTGGCGGCAGACACGCTCAACGATCGCTTCGCGGGCGCGGTGCCCTATCTGCGCGGCTTCGCCCGCGTGCTGGGCGGGCATTTCCATCTGCGCGCGGCGCGCGCGGTGCAGGGGCAGGGGCCGCGCCATGCGCTGGCGCGCTTCTACATCCTGCGGCTTCTTCCCGAGCATGTCGGCCATCTGGCCCATGCCCGCGCCGGGGCGGACGATCTGTATGGACTGACGCCGGAGGAACTTGCGGCATGATGGATGGAAGCGGCGGCATCCGCACCCCGTGGCAGACGCCCCCCGCCGAGGGCGAGGCGGTGGAGGTGGTCGAAGGTGTGCTCTGGATGCGGCTGCCGCTGCCGATGAAGCTCGACCATGTGAATGTCTACGCGCTGGACGAGGGCGACGGCTGGACGATCCTCGACACCGGGATGAGTTCGGGCAAGTCGCGCGGCATCTGGGAGCGGTTGATGGCCGGGCCGCTGGCCGGTCGCCCGGTGCGGCGGGTGGTCGTCACCCACCATCACCCCGATCATGTGGGCCTTGCCGGCTGGTTCCAGTCCGTCCACGGGGCCGAGCTGGTCACCACCCGCACCGCCTGGCTGTTCGCGCGGATGCTCACGCTGGACGAGCAGCCCCGCCCGCCGGAAGAGACCCTCCGCTTCTGGCGCCGCGCCGGCATGGCGCCCGAAATCCTGGCAGAGCGCGCGGCGGAGCGGCCCTTCAACTTCGCCGACATGGTGTATCCCATGCCGTTGGGCTTTCGCCGGATCGCGCAGGGCGACGTGATCCGCATGGGCGGACGCGACTGGGATGTGCATGTCGGCAACGGCCACGCGCCGGAACACGCCACCTTCTTGAGCCGGGATGATTCGCTTGTTCTCACCGGCGACCAGATCCTGCCCTCGATCAGTTCCAACCTGGGGGTGTACGCCACCGAGCCCGAGGCAGATCCGGTGGGCGACTGGCTGGACTCCTGCGAGCGACTGGCACGTCTGGCGGGCGAGGATCAGCTGGCCCTGCCCGGCCACAAGCTGCCCTTCACCGGGCTGCCCTTGCGGCTGGCGCAGCTGATCGGCAATCACCACGGGGCGCTCGATCGCCTGACGACCTTTCTGGCCGAGAGGCCGCGCGCCGCCGGCGAGGTCTTCTCGCCGTTGTTCGGCCGCCCGATCCAGGGGCCGGAATACGGGCTGGCGCTGGTCGAGGCGGTTGCGCATCTCAATCACCTGTTCCGGTACGGGCGCGTGACGCGGCGCCTGCGCGAGGATGGCGCTTTGGAATACAGCCTCGTGACCTGAGCCGGAGCCGCGCGATGGACGACCGGACCGGGCCCGCCCCGAACACGGCCGAAAAGCCCGCGGTGCCGCGCCGCCACGAAGCCCATGCCGGCGTGCTGGGGACCGAGGAGGGGCTATTCCAATCGGGATATCGTGACCTTCCACGGCACCGATGCCGCGGGCCTGCGCACCGAGCTCGTGCAACAGCTCAGCCTGCTTTCGGCAATCCCGCACGCCCTGTCGCGCAGGATCGGGTTCCGGCTCGCGGCGGATCTGGAAGAGGGCTGATCGGCGTCCGGTTTCGGCGATGACAAGCCGCCCTGAATTGGCTATCACCGGAACCGACGGGACACGAACAGGGTTTGACCGACATGGCTGAAGACCACAAGCACGGGGAAATGGACATCACCGAGAAGGAGAAGACCTTCGAGGGCTTCATCCGCATAGTGACCTGGGGCGCGGGTGTTGCGATCGCCATCCTGCTGTTCCTGGCCATCTTCAATTCCTGACGGGCACGGCCGGCCCCGCGCATTGCCAAGGCCGGAGGCCGGCTGATGTTGAAAGTCCTGGTTCTGGTCTGCCCTTTTCTTCTGGCCTCTTGCGCGCAAGCGGTCTGGGCCCCGGACGAGGCCGTGGCCCGCGCCGAGTATCGTCATCCCGGCCCGCCGGCGCTGACGCTCTACACGATGGTGAACAACCGCACCGGCCAGGGCGCGCATACCAGCCTGATGATCAATGCCTCGCAACGGGTGATCTTCGACCCGGCCGGATCGGTGGAGCACCCCGCCATTCCCGAGCGTAACGACGTGCTGTTCGGAATCACGCCTGGATTCGCGGAGGCCTATCGCCGTGCCCATGCCCGCGAAACTCATCACGTCCTGATCCAGCGCAAGGAGGTGCCCGCGGAAGTGGCCGAACTGGCGCTGCGCAAGGTGATGGCCAACGGGCCCGTGCCGGCGGCGCAATGCGCGATCGCGACCTCCCGGATCCTGTCCGGACTGCCCGGTTTCGAGAGCGTGGAGCAGAGCTGGTATCCCCTGCGCCTGAGCGAGTCCTTCGCGCGCCTGCCCGGCGTGACCGAGGAAAAGCTGGTCGAATACGATGATCCCGACAAGGCGAAGGCGATCCGGGACTACCGCCCGCGACGGTCGTCAGGGGAAGTGTCGCTTTCGGTGTCGGAGTGACACGGCGCCCGGCCGCCGTTCAGGTCAGCCAGAGCGCCAGATAAAGCGTCGCTGCGCCGCCGCCGATCGACAGCAGCACGTTGCGGAAGGCCACCCCCAATCCCAGCGTGGCCAGCGCGGCCAGCAGCCGCGCCGCGTCCGGCGCGCCGCCGGTGGCCGCGGGCCAGACGATCATCGGCGCCACCAGCCCCGGCAGGACGGCCACGGCGGTATAGCGCAAGTGCCGCAGCAGCCAGGGCGGCAAGGCCCGGTCCCCCACCAGACCCAGGAACACGAAGCGCAGACCGAAACTGCCCGCGCCCAGGGCGACGATGACGAACCACAGTTCCACCGTGTCGATCGCATTGCCCGCGCTCATGCGTCACCCGCCATCCGGCGCGCCTCGGACCACAGTTCGACCCGCGCACCTGTCACCATGCCGCCCAGCCCCGCGATCAGAAGTCCCAGGTTGTAGGGCAGGAAGGCGAAGAGCAGAGCCAGCACGACAGACACCACCGCGGCGGCCACATGTGCCGGGGTGCGCAGCATGGGGGCGATCATCGCGATGAAGGTGATCGGAATTGCGAAATCCAGCGCCAGCTGGTCCGGCATGGCGGAGCCGACCAGCGCGCCGACCACGGTGCTTGCATACCACATCGGGCAGACCGGCGTGGTCACACCGAAGAAATACAGAAGTTTCTGCCGCAGCGTCATCTCCGGGGCGCGGTCGTATTTCACCGCGCTCAGCGCGTAGCTCTGATCCACCAGGAAATAGGCGACCAGCCCGCGTTGCCAGATCGATGCCTTGCCAAGATGCGGCACGAGCGAGGCGGAATACATCGCCATGCGCAGGTTCACCGCCAGCGCAGAGGCCAGAACGATGAAGGTGGGGGCCTCCTCGGTCATCAGCTGCAATGCGGTGAACTGCGCCGCGCCGGCGATGACCACCACCGAAAAGGCCAGCGCCTCGATCACGTTCAGCCCGGCCTCGGTGGCCACCACCCCGAACAGCGCGCCGAAGGGCGAGACCACGAGAACAAAGGGCGCGCCGTCGCGCACCCCTTGCCAATAAGCCGATCTGCTGGAAAAAGACGCCATGGAAGGCAACCCCTGCACTCGAATTGAGTTCGGCAATAGACCGCTCGGGCAAAAGATGCAAATCATGCGCCGCCCAGGATTTCCGAGAGCATTCCGGCTGGAAAACGCGCGGTTTCCTGCTGTGCCAGATCATGGCCCGGTGCCATGAAACAGCCCGTGGGCGTGATCCTGGCGGGTGGGCTTGCGCGGCGCATGGGCGGCGGCGACAAGGGCCTGCACGATCTGGCCGGGATGCCTGTCCTGAGCCATGTGATCGAGCGGATCGCGCCGCAGGTGGCCGCGCTTGCGCTCAATGCCAATGGCGATCCGAAGCGTTTCGCGGAGTTCGGCCTGCCCGTGCTGCCCGATCCGCTGCCCGACCATCCCGGGCCGCTGGCCGGGCTTCTGGCCGGGCTCGACTGGGCGGCCGGGCGCGGCGCGGAGACGCTGGTCACGGTTCCTTCGGATACGCCTTTCCTGCCCTGTGACCTGGTGCCCCGGCTGCTTCTGGCGGCCGAAGGGGCGGCGTCGGGCGTCGCCATCGCGGCGACGGACGGGCCCGAGGGGCCGCG
Source organism: Paracoccaceae bacterium (assembly GCA_046541255.1). Classification (GTDB taxonomy): domain Bacteria; phylum Pseudomonadota; class Alphaproteobacteria; order Rhodobacterales; family Rhodobacteraceae; genus Rhodosalinus. The sequence goes on from JBKHDP010000033.1 coordinate 5,689, forward strand.
CCGCCATCCTGTCTGCGGGCTCTGGCCTGTGGGATTGCGCGCGCCCCTGCGCGTGTGGCTGGCAGAAGGGAAGGCGCGGGTGGGGCAATGGGCGGAGGAGCGCGCCGCGGCGGAGGCGGTGTTCCCGGCCGAGGAGCCCGATCCCTTCTTCAACCTCAACACGCCCGAAGACCTGGCGCAGGCGCGCCGTCTGCTGGAGGCGGGCCGCGAATGAGCTGGTTCGGATCGGTCCTGATCGTGGACTGGTCGGGCGGCAGGGATACCGGCGCCCGACCACGCAAGGACGCGATCTGGGCCTGCCTGGGACGGCGCGACGGGGTGGAGCCGCCCGTCTATCTGCGCAACCGCGCGGTCGCCGAGGACTGGCTCGTCACGCGGATCGGGCAGGAACTGTCGGCGGGCCGGCGGGTGCTCGCCGGGTTCGATTTTCCCTTCGGCTACCCGTCAGGATTCGCCGCCGCGCTGACCGGCCGGGCCGATCCGCTCGCGGTCTGGGACTGGGTGGAGCGGCACCTGCCCGACGGAACCGACGGCACGGACCGCTTCGACCTGGCGGGCCGGATCAATGCGCGTTTCCCCGGAACCGGCCCGTTCTGGGGCAACGGGCTCAAGCGAGACATCCCCCATCTGCCGCGCAAGGGGCGGGCGCGGCAGGGGCATGGCATGACGGAGTGGCGGCTTGCCGAGAAGCGGGCCCCGGGCGCGTTTTCCTGCTGGCAGCTCTCGGGTGCGGGCGCGGTGGGCAGCCAGACCCTGACCGGCCTGCCGGTGCTCGCGCGGTTGCGCCGCCGATTCGGCGCGGCGGCCTGGCCGTTCGAGCCGCCGGACGCCGCCCTTGCCCTGGTGGAAATCTGGCCCTCGCTGCTGGCCGGGGCGCTGCGCGACCTGCAGGCCCCGGGCGAGATCCGCGATGCGGCGCAGGTCCGGGTCCTGGCGGGCGCCCTGATGCGGCTCGCCCCCGAGCGGTTGGCGCGGCTCTTGGCGGTGGAGGCGCCGGAGGCCGTCGAGGAGGGCTGGATCCTCGGTCTGGGCGCGGAGGCGGAACTGGAGGCCGCGGCGCGGGCGGCCGCGCGCTGAGCGCCCCCGGCGTCAGTCGAAGGTGCCCGCGACCCGGCCCAGCAGCATGAAGGCGCGCGCGGTGCGGGTATCGGACAGGGCCGATATGTCGGCATCGCTGGCGGTCTGCTCGAACCTTGCAAAGCCGCGGTCGAACAGCCGCAGGAAATGATGCGCCGCATCCCGGAAGATCGGATCCTGCTTCATCCGCGCCGCGGAGAGCGCCAGGGACGAGCGGTCGCGCACCCCGCCAAGCGCGGCGATCGCGCGGCCGCGCTCGCCGGCGGCGAAGCGGCGCCAGAGTTCGGGCCGGCACATGTCGGGGCGCAGGTCGTCCATGTAGATGCCTTCCTGGCTCAGCAGGGTCAGCACGTCCTGGGCGGCGGTGACCAGCTGGGCGGATTGCCGATCCTTCAGCGCGCGGCGCAGGGCGGCGAAGCCTTCGCGGTCTTCCGCCGTCTCGGGAAAATTCAGCGCGCGAATGAAATCCGCCGATCCCAGCGGCGGCTCCAGCGCCTCGGCCGGAGTGCCCAGCGCCAGGCTGGCCTGGTCCTCTCCCGGCACGGGGGCGGGCGCCGGGGCCGGGGCGGGCGCGGCGGGGGCGTCGGTCTCGCGCCGGCTCGACATGAACATGGCCAGCGCCGACTCGGTCTTGCGCTGCGAGGCGGCGATCTCCTCCAGCTTCCTGCCGAGCGAGGGCTCTGTCGCGGAATGCTGCGCCTGGGCCTGGCCGAGATAGGCCTGGCGGATCGCGTCGATCGCGGCCTGCAGGCGGCGGCTTTCCTCGCGCATCACGCGGCTGGCCCGGGCGGCCGTCGCCGCGACCCAGATCATGCCGACCGGAAGGAACAGCGCCAGCGCCGTCATCGCCACGCGAAGATCGCCCAGCCCCTCTGCCGATGGGTCGTCGCGCAACAGCAAGAATCCCCCGGCAAGCGCAAGCCAGATCACGCTGAGCGCGATGGCCGCGATTTCGAGACCGGCGATGCGGGGGGGCTCGGGACGGTCGTAAAGACCCAGGGATGTCCGGCGCTCTGCGGGCTCTTCGGCCATGCGCGATTCCTCAGATGTAGCGGACCTGAAGCACCTCGTAGGACTTCTCGCCGCCGGGGGTGCGCACCTCGACGCTGTCGCCCTCTTCCTTGCCGATCAGGGCCCGGGCGATCGGGGACTTCACGTTCAGCAGCCCCTTCTCGATGCTGGCCTCGTGCTCGCCCACGATCTGCCAGGTCTTTTCCTCGTCGGTATCCTCGTCCACCAGCGTGACCGTGGCGCCGAACTTGATCGGACCCGAGAGCTTCGCCGGGTCGATGACCTCGGCCTTGGACAGCACCGCTTCCAGCTCCTTGATGCGGCCCTCGATGAAGGACTGCTTCTCGCGCGCCGAGTGGTACTCGGCATTTTCCGACAGGTCGCCATGTTCGCGCGCCTCGGCGATCGCCTTGATGATGGCGGGCCGCTCCTCGGACTTGAGATGCTTCAATTCGGCTTCGAGCGCGGTATGGCCCGCGCGGGTCATAGGTATCTTTTCCATAGAGCCTGTTCCGGCAGTGATCCCGGAGGCGTGGTCGGTCGCATCCGGCGGTGAATCCTTGACGTCCTTCGACGCTTCGCTGGGCTCAACACTGCCCCGATGCCGGCAGGCTTTGCAAGTGGTCGCGCGGCATCGCGGGGCGTGGCGTCGCATGTCCGGGCTTTTTCGACCTGTTGCAATTGACGCCACACAGCCGGGCGGGCTACCTCGCTTGGAAGGTTTCCGACATCCAGCCAAGGGGTGGACAGCCAGATGACAGACGTGTCTCGAGAGACGATGGAATATGACGTGGTGATCGTGGGGGCAGGCCCGGCCGGGCTGGCCGCCGCGATCCGGCTCAAGCAGCTCGACTCCGATCTTGAGGTCGTTGTTCTGGAGAAGGGCTCCGAAGTGGGGGCGCATATCCTGTCGGGCGCGGTGCTCGATCCGGTGGGGCTGGATGCCTTGATCCCCGACTGGAAGGAGAAGGGCGCGCCGCTTCACGTTCCGGTGCGCGAGGACAATTTCTACGTCCTGGGCGAGGCTGGCCAGATCCGCGTCCCCAACTGGCCGATGCCGCCGATGATGGACAATCACGGCAACTACATCGTCTCGATGGGCAATGTCTGCCGCTGGATGGCCGAGCAGGCCGAGGCGCTGGGCGTCGAGGTGTTCCCGGGCATGTCCTGTTCCGAGATCGTCTGGGGTGAGAACGGCGAGGTGAAGGGCGTGGTGGCCGGCGAGTTCGGCCGCAACCCGGACGGCACGCCGGGCCCGTCCTACGAGCCGGGCATGGAACTGCACGGCAAATATGTCTTCCTGGGCGAGGGCGTGCGCGGATCGCTGTCGAAGCAGGTCATCGCGAAATACAACCTCTCCGACGGGCACGAGCCGCAGAAATTCGGCCTGGGCATGAAGGAGATCTGGGAGGTTCGGCCCGAGAACCACAACGAGGGCGAGGTCACGCACACGATGGGCTGGCCGCTGGGCTCGAACGCGGGCGGCGGCAGCTTCGTGTACCACCTGGACAACAACCAGGTCTATGTGGGGTTCGTGGTGCACCTGAACTACACCAACCCCTATATCCACCCCTACATGGAATTCCAGCGATTCAAGCATCATCCGAAGATCGCGAAGCTGCTGGAGGGCGGCAAGCGCGTGGCCTACGGCGCGCGGGCGATCTCGGAAGGGGGCTATCAGTCGATGCCCAAGATGGTGGCCCCCGGCGTGGCGCTGCTGGGCTGTTCGGTCGGCATGGTCAACGTGCCGCGGATCAAGGGCAACCACAATGCGATGCTGTCGGGCAAGGCCGCGGCCGAGGCCGCCTTCGAGGCGATCAAGGCCGGCCGGTCGGGCGACGAACTGTCAGGCTACGAGCACGAGGTCCGCGAGGGCCCGATCGGCCACGACCTGAAGAAGGTCCGCAACGTGAAGCCGCTCTGGTCGCGCTACGGTCTCGCGGGGGGGCTGTTGCTGGGCGGCGCCGACATGTGGCTGAACGCGCTGGGCCTGCCGGGCTTCGGTACGCTCGGGCATCGCAAGACCGATGCCGAGGCGACCGAGCCGGCGAGCAAGCACAAGCCGATCGATTATCCCAAGCCCGATGGCAAGCTCAGCTTCGACCGGCTGACCAATGTCAGCTTCTCGATGACGAACCACGAGGAAAGCCAGCCCTGTCATCTGACGCTGAAGGACCCCGAGCTGCCGGTGAAGGTGAACCTGGCGACCTATGCCGGTCCCTCGGCGCGGTATTGCCCGGCAGGGGTCTACGAGTTCGTCAAGGATGACCAGGGCAATGACAAGTTCGTGATCAATTTTCAGAATTGCGTTCACTGCAAGACCTGCGACATCAAGGATCCCCGCCAGAACATCAACTGGGTGACGCCGCAGGGCGGTGACGGCCCCAACTATCCCAACATGTGAGGCGTGCCGCTGTCGCGTTTCGTGATGGCTCCCGCTCCTGCATCGCATTGCGTGATCGGCGCGCGGGCACTACGTTCGTGGCTACACAGCAGGCAGGAAGGCACAACGTGACATCGCGCAAGCTTCGGATCTTCGTCCTCGCAATCGTTCTGGCCGGCCCCGCCGCGGCCGAGACGGTGCCCTCGGGTGCCTATCTCGCCGCACGGCAGGCGGGCATGGACGGGGATTTCGCCAATGCCGCGCGCTACTACACGCGGGCCCTTGCCGCGGAGCCGGACAACCCTGCCCTGATGGAAGCGACGGCCATGTCGCATGTGGCCATCGGGCAGGTCGATCGCGCGATCCCGGTGGCCCGCCGCATGGTGGAGGCCGGCCATGCCAGCCAGGTCGCGAACATGGTGCTGATGGCCGGCCATGCCGCCGAGGGACGCCACGAGCAGATCCTCGAGATGCTGCGCGACGACCGCGGGGTCGGCCTTCTGGTTGACGGGCTGGCGCGCGCCTGGGCCGAAATGGGTCAGGGCAACATGTCGGCGGCGCTGGTCGCCTTCGACGAGGTCGCGCAGGAACGCGGCCTGCGCGGCTTCGCGCTCTACCACAAGGCGCTGGCGCTGGCATCCGTTGGCGATTTCGAGGGCGCCGAGGCGATCTATGCCGACGAGACGGCGGGGGCCATGGGACTGACCCGCCGGGGCGCCATGGCGCGGATCGAGGTGCTCAGCCAGCTGGATCGCAACGAGAAGGCGCTGGAACTTCTGGAAGAGGCGTTCGGCCGCAACGTGGACCCGGAACTTGCCGACATGCGCGCGCGGCTCGAAGCCGGCGAGACCCTGCCCTACACCCATGTGGCCCGCCCGCGCGACGGGCTGGCGGAAGTCTTCTTTACCATTTCGGGCGCCCTGCGCGACGAGGCGAACGACGATTTCACCCTGCTCTACTCGCGGGTCGCCGAGTATCTGCGCCCCGATCATGTCGAGGCGATCCTGATGTCGGCGGGCCTGCTGGAACGGATGGGGCGCTACGACCTTGCGGTGGACACCTACAAGCGCGTCCCGCGCGAGCATCCTTCCTACCACGCCGCCGAGCTTGGCCGGGCCGAGGCGCTGCGGCAGGCCGACAAGCCGGATGCGGCGATCGAGGTGCTCGAACAACTGGCCGAGACCCATGCCGACCTGCCTTCGGTGCATTCCACCCTGGGCGATCTGCTGCGGTCGCTGGAGCGGTTCGAGGAAGCGGTGGCGGCCTATGACAAGGCCCTCGCCAGCTACGAGGAGCCCGACGAGGGGCAATGGTTCCTGTACTATACCCGCGGGATCGCCCATGAGCGGATCGACCGCTGGGAGGAGGCGGAGGCCGATTTCCGCAAGTCGCTGGAGCTGAATCCCGGACAGCCGCAGGTGCTGAACTACCTTGGCTATTCCCTGGTGGAGAAGAAGACCAAGCTCGACGAGGCGCTCGGGATGATCGAGCAGGCGGTCGAGGCGCAGCCCGACTCGGGCTATATCGTCGACAGTCTCGGCTGGGTGCTCTACCGGCTGGGCCGCTACGAGGAAGCGGTCGGTCACATGGAGCGCGCCGCCGAACTTCTGCCCGTGGACCCGATCGTGAACGATCACCTGGGTGACGTCTACTGGGCGGTCGGGCGGCGGATGGAGGCACGCTTCCAATGGCAGCGGGCGCTCTCCTTCGACCCGGAAGAGGAAGACGCCGAGCGCATCCGCCGCAAGCTGGAGGTGGGGCTGGACGAGGTGCTCTCCGAGGAAGGCTCGCCGCCGCTCAGGGTTGCCGATGACGGCGGTTGAGGAGCGCGCGCCTGCCAAGGTCAATCTTGCCCTGCATGTGACAGGACAACGGGACGACGGGTATCACCTTCTCGATTCCCTGGTGGTCTTCGCCGATTTCGGAGACAGGCTGACTGCCGAACCTGCGGACGAAAGCAGCCTGTCTGTCATCGGGCCGATGGCGTCGGATGTCCCGGTGGACGCTTCCAACCTGGTGCTGCGCGCGGCCCGCTTCGCCGGAATTCCGGCCCGTTTCACGCTGGAAAAGAACCTGCCCATCGCCTCCGGCATCGGCGGGGGGTCTTCCAACGCGGCGGCGGCGTTGCGCGCGTTGTCGCGGCTGTCGGGCGGCACGCTGCCCCGGGGCGCCGAGGCGCTGGGCGCCGATGTGCCGGTCTGTCTGGATCCGCGCCCGCTGCGGATGCAGGGGATCGGCGAGCGGCTTGCCCCGCTTCCCGGGCTGCCCGATCTGCCGGCGGTGCTGGTGAACCCGGGCGTTCCGCTGGCCACGGCACAGGTGTTCGCGCGGCTGGAACAGCGCGACGGCACGCCGATGGAAGGCCCGCCTCCGGCCGGGCTCGGACCGGAGGCGCTGGCGCAATGGCTGGCCCGGCAGCGCAACGATCTGGAACCGGCGGCCCGGCAGGTCGCGCCCGAGGTGAGCGAGACCCTTTTGGCGCTGGCCGCGCAGCCGGGTTGCCTGCTGGCGCGGATGTCGGGCTCGGGCGCGACCTGCTTCGCCCTCTTCGCGGAACGGCCGACGGCGGTCGAGGCAGCGCGGGCGATCTCGGCGCGGATGCCGCGCTGGTGGGTGCAGTCGGTAACGCTGCGCGGCTCTCAATAGCGCCGCCGGACCCGCGTCGCCGCGGCGACCGGCCGGGCCAGCATCCGCTCGCGCAGGAACACGAAAATCCCCGAGCCGGCAATCAGGATCATCCCGGCCCAGACCGGCAGGCCGGGCCATTCCCCGAAGATCAGCCAGCCCCAGATCACCGCCATGGGCAGGCCTACATATTCGAACGGCGCCACAACCGCCGCATCCGCCGCGCGATAGGCTGCCGCGAGGCAGTAGCCCACGATGCCGGACATCAGCCCCAGCACGAGGAACAGCCAAAGGTCGCCTTCGGCCGGCCAGACCCAGGCGCGCAGCAGGAAGTGGAGACTGTCGTTCTCGACCACCTCGGCATAGCGGCCATCGCCCGCCACGAGCCAGAACAGGCTCGCGACCACGAGGAAACAGCCCTGGACATAGGCCGCCAGCGCCGAGGCCGTGGCCTTGAGGCCCAGCCGCCGCGTCATCAACTGGTTCAGCGCATAGAGCAGCGCCCCGATCACCGGCAGGAGAAGCACCATCCGGGGCTGATCCAGCAGACCCGGCCCGGCCCAGGGGCGCTGCATCAGCAAGACGCCGCAGAAGCCCGCCGCCACAGCGCCCAGCCTCCAGGGGCCCACCTTCTCGCGCAGCAAGGGGATGGACAGCAGCGTGATGAAGAGCGGCGCGACGAAGAACAGCGCCACGGCCTCGGCCAGCGGCAGCACGGCAAGTGCGGCGAAATACGTCATGTTGGCCACGACCACCAGCAGTCCGCGCAGGATGTGCAGCGCCGGGCGGTCCACCCGCAGCATGTGCCAGCCACCTTCGAGCCGCACCAGCGCAAGGATGAACACCAGCCCTACGCCCGAGCGGATGAACACCAGTTGGTGCAGCGGATAGCCGCCCGAGAGGAACTTGATCAGCACGTCGTTGATGGTGATCGCCACCATGCCGAGCAGGATGAAGGCGATGCCCTTCGCCGCGTTGTCGGCCTCGGTGCTCATCTGGCGCGGTTCCTCCGGCTTTCGCCATAGCCGCGCAGCCGGTCAGGCGCCAGTCCGCGCAGCGTCTGTGCGCGACCGGCCCCTTGTGCCCGGGAGTGCGGGGGCTAGTGTCCCTGCGAGCGCCGGACAGGGAGACGCCGCATGGCCGCCATTCTTCGGATCGAGGATCTGCGCAAGACCTACGAGGGCGGCTTCGAGGCGCTTCGCGGTGTCACGCTGGAGGTGGAAAAGGGCGAGATCCTGGCGCTTCTCGGCCCGAACGGCGCCGGCAAGACGACGCTGATCTCCACCGTCTGCGGTCTGACCGTGCCCACCGGCGGCAGCGTGCGCGTTGACGGCCACGACATCCTGCGCGACTTCCGGGCCGCGCGCCGGCTGATCGGCCTCGTCCCGCAGGAGATCGCGCTGGAGCCCTTCCAGAAGGTCTGGGAGGCCGTGCGCTTCTCGCGCGGGGTGTTCGGGCTGCCGCGCGACGACGCGCATCTGGAGTCGGTGCTGCGGCAGCTGTCGCTCTGGGACAAGCGCGATGCCCAGACCCGCGAGCTTTCGGGCGGCATGAAGCGCCGCGTGATGATCGCCAAGGCGCTGGCGCATGAACCGCGCGTGCTGTTTCTCGACGAGCCCACCGCCGGGGTCGACGTGGAACTGCGCCGCGGGATGTGGGAAACGGTGGCGGCCCTGAAGGCCGATGGGGTGACCATCATCCTGACCACACATTACATCGAGGAGGCCGAGGCCATCGCCGACCGGATCGGGGTGATCAATCGCGGGGACTTGCTGCTGGTGGAAGAGACCGCCGCGCTGATGGATCGGATGGGCCGCAAGGAACTGGTGATCGAACTGCACGAGCCGATCGCCGCGGTGCCCGAGCGCCTGGCCGCGCACGGGCTGGTGCTGGCCGAGGACGGGCGGGCGCTGGTCTATACCTATGACCGGGCGGCGGAGCGCACCGGCATCACCCGGCTGCTGGCCGATCTGCAGGCCGCGGGGCTGGCGCTGCGCGACCTGTCCACCCGTCAATCGAGCCTCGAAGAGATCTTCGTGGGCCTGGTCTCGCAGGAGGGCGCGGCATGAATCCCGGGGCAATCTGGGCGATCTACCGATACGAGATGTCGCGTTTCTTCCGCACCCTGCTGCAGAGCTTCATCTCGCCCGTGATCTCCACCTCGCTCTATTTCGTGGTGTTCGGCGCGGCCATCGGGTCGCGGATCGACCAGGTGGACGGCGTGAGCTACGGCGCCTTCATCGTGCCGGGGCTGATCATGCTGACGGTGATGACGCAGGCGATCAGCAATGCCAGCTTCGGGATCTACTTCCCGAAATTCATCGGCACGATCTACGAGTTGCTGTCGGCGCCGGTGAACTTCCTGGAGATCGTGCTGGGCTATGTCGGGGCGGCGGCGACCAAGGCACTGTTCATCGGGATCGTGATCCTGGTGACCTCGAGCTTTTTCGTCGATCTGACCATCGCGCATCCGCTGGCGATGGCGCTGTTCCTGGTGCTGACCTGCGTGAGCTTCGCGCTGATGGGCTTCATCATCGGAATCTGGGCGCGCAATTTCGAACAGCTGCAGCTGGTGCCGCTGCTGATCGTGACGCCGCTGGTGTTCCTGGGCGGCTCGTTCTACTCGATCTCGATGCTGCCGCCGGCCTGGCAGACGGTGACGCTGTTCAACCCGGTGGTCTACCTGATCTCGGGGTTCCGCTGGTCCTTCTACGGGATGGCGGATGTGCCGGTGGGCTGGAGCCTGCTGGCGATCGCGGGATTCCTGGCGCTGTGCCTGGGCGCGATCTGGTGGATCTTCCGCACCGGCTGGCGCATCCGCTCGTGAGCCCTGCGAGAGCGGTGGGGGCTCCGCCCCCGCAGGCCCGGGGCCTGCTCCCCCGGGATATTTGGGCCAAGAAGAAGCGGGCGGATCAGCGCAGGTTCTGACGGCCCGCGATCCGCCCCATGACCACCGCCGCCAGAAGGCCATTGCCGGACAGGTAGCCGGAATCGCCGCTGCCCGACACGCCCACCGCCGCGCCGCCCGCGGCGAAGAGATTGGGCATGAGACTGCCGTCCACATGTCGGGCGCGGCCCTCGGGGCTGATCGCGATACCGCCCTGGGTGTGGAACAGCGCGCCGGTGACCCGGACGCCGCAAAACGGCGGTTCGAGCGGCGGCACCGCGCCGAAGCTGCGACCGAAGACGTCGGGCGTGCCCGTGGCGCGGGCGGCCTCGGCCTCGGCGACGGCCTGTGCCAGGGCGGCCGGGGGCAGGGCGAAGGCTTCGGCAAGCGCCTCCGGGCTCTCGGCGCATCGAATCGCGCCCTGCGTCTCGGCCTGGCGGAAATCCTCGAACTGGCGGGCAATGGCCGCGATGCGGGCGTCGAACACCGTCACCGCCTCGCCGCCCGGTTGCGACAGCACCGCCCGGGCGGCCTCTGAATAGCCCTGGGCCTCGTTCCAGAAGCGCCGGCCCTCGCGGTTCACCTGCATGCCGCCCTCGGTGATCGTGGCCCAGGTGATCAATATCCCGTGCGGGTGGGCCACGTTGCCGTGGCCCTGGTAGGCGCCGAGATGGGCGGTGGCGAGGTCCAGTGCCTCGGCCCAGTCCAGCGCCTCGCCGCGATTGCCGGAATGGCCGAAATAGAGCGCCTCGGCGATCCCGGGCATGTGGCGGGCCACGCGCGCCCTGTTGCCGCCATAGCCGTTGCAGGCAAGGATCAGGCGGGTGCAACCGATCGCCTCTTCGGCCCCGTCGGGGCGCGCGGCGATCACGCCGGTAACGCGGCGTCCGGCATGGCAGAGCGTGTGCACCCTGCGCTCGCAGACGATGGGGATGTCGCGCGCCTCGCAGAGGCTGCGCAGCGCGTCCACCAGCGCCGCGCCGGAACGATCCGGCAGGCCGTGCATCCGGCGCCGGGAATGTCCGGGATAGTCGAAATCCGAGACCAGGGTGAGCGGCAGGCCCAGCGTGTCGGTCAGCCAGGCGATCGTGCCGGGCGCGTTCCGCGTGAGCGCGGCGACCAGCGCCGGGTCGGCCTCGTCATGGGCCTTGTGCTGGATGTCGGCGGCGAAACCTTCGGCGCTGTCCTCGATGCCGGCCGCCGCCTGCTGCGCGGTGCCGGCGGCGGGGATCAACCCGGCCGAGAGCGCGGTGGAGCCCGAGGGCACCGGGTCGCGCTCCAGCACAAGCACCTCCTGACCCGCCTCCTGGGCCGAAAGCGCGGCGATCATGCCGCAGGCGCCGGCGCCGATCACCAGCGTCTCGACCTCCAGCGGGAAGCCGTCGTCCGGTGTGGGCGCGACGGGCATCAGCTCTCGCCTCCCGTTTCGGGATCGTAGGCGCGCCCCGCCTCCAGCAGTTCGGGCGTGCCGATCACGCCGTTCAGCCCGGAGAAATCGAACATCCGCCCCGAGAAGGCCCGGTTGGACCCGGTGGCCCTGAGGCTGGCGTAATAGTCCTGCGCGGTGCGGGCCAGCGCCCGGACGATGCCGCCGGGGAAGATCACCAGCGAGAAGCCCAGTTTTTCGAGATCCTCGGCAGAGGTGATCGGGGTCACCCCGCCCTCCACCATATTGGCCATGAGCGCGGCGCGGCCGCCATGGCGGCGGACGATCTCCTGCATCTCCTCGCGCGAGCGGGGGGCCTCGACGAAAAGCGCATCGGCTCCGGCTTCCAGATAGGCATGCGCCCGGTCCATCGCCGCCTCGAACCCTTCGACCGCGATGGCGTCGGTGCGGGCGATGATGAGGGTGTCCTCCCGGGCCCGCGCATCGGCCATCGCGCGGATCTTGCCGGCCATCTCGGCGCAGGAAATCAGTGTCTTGTCCGACAGGTGGCCGCAACGCTTGGGGAAGGTCTGATCCTCGACCTGCAGCGCGCTGGCCCCGGCGCGCTCGTAGAGGCGCATGGTGCGCTGCGCGTTCAGCGCGTTGCCGAAGCCGGTATCCGCGTCGATGATGACGGGCAGCGCCACCCGGTCGCGGATGAGCGCCATGGTCTCGGCCATCTCGGTCATCGTCGCGAGGCCGATATCGGGCCGGCCCAGCCGGGTATAGGCCACCGCCGCGCCGGACAGGTAGAGCGCTTCGAACCCGGCCTGTTCGGCCAGCGCCGCGGTGAGCCCGTCATAGACGCCGGGGGCCAGCAGGATCTCGGGGCGGGCAAGCCGCGCGCGCAGCGACGTCGTCATGCCAGCCCCTCCAGCCGCAGCGCGCTGGCGCAGGTTTCGAGCTGTACCACCGATCCCAGCGAGAGCAGCGAGGCCTCGTGCACCTCGTCGCGGAAGGCGCCGCAACCGTCCGACAGCAGGATCGTGCGGTAATTGCGCATATGCGCGTCGCGCACGGTGGAGGCCACGCCGCCATTGGTGACGATTCCGCCCACGATCAGCGTGTCGATTCCCAGGGCCTTGAGGATGTAATCCATCCGGGTCTGATAGAAGGCGGAATAGGCGACCTTCTCGACCGTGTAATCCGGCGGCTGGAGGTGATCGACCAGCGCGTTGCCCCAGCTGCCCGGGGCGAAGTCTCCGCGGCCGAGAAAGGGGCGCAACTCCTTCAGGTGCGGCGCGATCAGCGGCTCGCCATCGGGCGAGGGCACCAGCGTGAACTGCACCGAGACATAGACCCCGCCG